>DYNH01000135.1 GCA_020721175.1 Trichlorobacter lovleyi
ACATAGAGCATACAACAAAATAAAATTTAACCCCATCTGTATAGTACAAGGGTTAAGGTGGGGATGGGGGCTAGGCAACGTGACAAACATTGTTGAATCAGGGTATCCAATGCTATGGCTGTCCGGATTTGACTCCTTTGCCGATTCTTCCACTAGTAATTAACAGGCAAGCGTATTGCTAAAGCGTAAAGAAGCGATATTTGACAGAGGTATACTGGAATCTCTCAGGTGGTGGAAAGTAGCGGCAGGCGAAGTTCAGCAGTACAACCTGGAGGAGGATCGTTATTGAAGATAGTGATGGTGCCGCCCATGGCCTCACTGAAATGTTTGGCAATGGCCAGACCAAGTCCGGTGCCGCCACGGCGGTTGGTGTAGAACGCTTCAAAGATACGACCCAGATTGTCGGGCGGAATACCTGCACCACTGTCTTTGATCTGGAAGCAAATGGTCTGGGGGGTAGGGAGAAAGATCTGTAGTGATATGTTGCTGTCAGGGGCACTATGCTGACAGGCATTTTCAAGCAGATTCAGCAAAACCTGCTGAAGGCGGGTACCGTCAACCATGATCATGGTTTCCGTAGCAAAGGGATTCATATCAAATTTGATCCTGCAGGATGATCTGTTGTTGGATGATTGCAACAGGGAGATGGTTTCACGGCATACAACCAGTGGATCAAGTGGGACAATATTGGTTTCCGGTATGGTTCGCCCCAGATCCAGCAGGTCATTCATCAGGCGGGAAAGCCTGGTTACTTGGCTGCGGATATGATGTTGATAGGGAACAAGTTCTTCATTTCCCTGAAATTCTCTTTCTCTGAAAAGGGCTTCAGTCATGGAGAGGATAGCATTCAACGGGTTACGAACCTCATGGGCTACCCCACCGGCCAGATGGCCGATCAGTTCCAGTCGTTTGCTCTGTTTCTGCTGCTGTTCAAGCCTGCGCTGTTCCGTAATATCCACTTTTCTGCCCATATAGCGGATGATGCTGCCGTTTTCATCGCAGATGGGGGATATGGTGATTGCTTCAAGTAACAGCGTGCCATCCTTTTTTTTGTTAAGCAGTTCCCCGTTCCATATTTTACCAATACTTATGGTTTCCCAAAGTTCCTTGTAAAGTTCCGATGGTTGCTTGTCAGATTTTAAATGTCTGCTGTGTTGTCCGATGACCTCGTGCGTGTCATACCCTGATGTAGTGCAATAGGCTGGATTTATATACTCAATGACACCATTAAGATCAGTGATAACGATACTTTCCGGGCTCTGTTCCACCGCCAGTGAGAGGGTGCGTACCTGTTGAACGGTTTGTTGCAGTTCTGCTGTCTTGGTTTTGATCTTTCTACGGCAGATAATGTTGTTACCGGCAATCAGGGCGGTTAAAAGTATGGTGATAGATAATGTCCAGCCGAGCCAGGCAGGGAGCTTGCTGCTTTCTGGCATTCCCAGATGCCTTTCCAGGCTTTGATGATAGAAAGAGTTTTTTTCAGCCTTCATCTGTGTCAGGTGTCGATCAATGGCGGCAAGCACTGATGTATGGTGCCCTTTGGCTGTTGCATACATATTCTGGCTGGGATTGAAGATGATCGGGGTTTTTGTAATATGGTCAAGCTGTTTTGCAGCGAGTGGAAAGATACGGCTGACAACACAGGCATCAGCACGCTGTTCAAGCACCGCCTGCACTCCTTCACCATAGGAGTTGACAGCAACCAGGGTTGTCTTGATGCCAAAACGGGTCAGTGAATCCTGAAAATGGGCGCCGTGCAGGTCAGTGGGTACCAGGGCAATCCGCTTGCCTGTCAGATCCAGCATGGTATTGATTTTGCTTTTATCTGAGGAGTACAGTTGCCCCCAGTTGATGACCACAGGCTCGGCGTTAAAGTTGTAGAGCTCTTCCCGTTTGGTGGTTCGCCCGATGCCGCTTAACAGATCCATCTGACCGTTGGCAAGTTTTTCCAGGCACTGCTCCCAAAGGCAGGGCTGCCAGTTCAAGTGCCATCCTTCACGTTGGGCGATCTCCTGAAGTATATCAACTGATATGCCGACAGGCTTGCCCTTTGAATCTATTGAGCAGATTGGAGGATTTTGTTCAAGACCGACTGTAAGATTTCGCGATTGGGCAAACCCAGTGGCAATGCCGATACACAGAAGGATTGACAGTAACAAAATAGTAGAAAGTATCCGGGGCATGACTCAGGAATCCGTTTGTTTGCTCTGTGCTGCCAGACGGCGGTAGAGGGTGGCCCGTGAGATACCGAGTCGTTTTGCCGCTCTGGTGACATCACCCTGTTCTTGGTCGAGGGCAATCCGTATCTGCTGCTGTTCAAGCTGTTCTAGCGTGGCGGAACTGCAGGGGGGAGGAGCAGGGCTGCCCTGTTGTCTGATACAGGAGAAGTGCATCGGCTGCAGTTCTCTCCCTTGCGCTACGATCATGGCACGTTCAAGAACATTATTCAGTTCTCTGATATTGCCGGACCAGTGGTATTCTTGCAGTAACTGTAGCGCCTGCTGATCAAGGGGACCGTGGGGGTAACCCTGTTTCTGCAACAAAAACGATACCAGCTCAGGCAGATCCACAAGCCGATCCACGAGTGACGGTAACCTGATTTCCATCAGGTTGATCCGGTAGAGCAGGTCCTGGCGGAAGCGCCCTGCATGCACAAGCTGACTGATCTGATAGTTGGTAGCGCAGAGCAATCTGAAGTTGCTGGTCTGCAGTTTGACATCCCCGAGGCGGCGGTAGGTTTTTTCCTCCAGAACCTTTAAAAACTGGGCCTGCAGGGCCAGTTCCATGTCACCGATTTCATCCAGAAAAAGCGTTCCCTGGTGGGCTATATCCAGCAGTCCTTTGCGATCCTGATCTGCAGAAGTATAGGCACCTCTGATGTTGCCAAACAGTTCACGGGCCAGCAGCTCCCCCCGCAGGGCAGAACAGTTAACCTCGACCAGCTCTTCTTTTGAACGTTGACTCTGCCGATGAATCCAGCGGGCCAGCATCCCCTTGCCGGTACCGGTTTCACCGCTGATCAGAACCGGGCAATCACTGGAAGCTGCGGCAGCAGCCAACTGTCTGACGGCTGACATTGCGGTTGAACTTCCCCAGCAGAACGGGTCAGGCGGCGCCAGCCGTTGACGGGCAGCCAGGTGACGTCTTAATCGGGATGTTTCCAGGGTTTTTGTCAGAAACGCAGCCAGTGCGGCAGTGTCCACCGGCTTGGTCAGAAAGTTTTCTGCACCTTTTTGTATAGCCTGTACAGCAAGAGGGATATCGCCGGAACCGGTGATAACAATGATCGGCAGGAGCGGGTCGCTTGCCTTGATGATGTCAATAAAATTAATGCCGCTGCCATCCGGCAGGTTGATGTCCAACACCACGGCATCAAAGCGGTCCAGCGCAAGGGCTTTACGTGCTGCTGCCAGGTCTTCGGCTTCTTGCACCCGGTATCCTTCCTGGGTAAAATAGCGCACAAATCCAAAACGGGCAGAAGCTTCATCTTCTATTAAAAGAATCGTAGGGGTCATGCTTGTTGTATGATCTGCTGCAACAAGTCTTTAATACGGCTGGTGTGATTTTTCCGGATAGTTTCAGGCAGGTTCAGCACTTTTTCCATATCAGGAGTATCAGCGCTAACATGTTGAAAGACATAGCGTTCAATCAGGTTATTTTTAAAATCTGCCATTTCGGTCATTGCCTGCAATTCAGTAAGCTAACCTGCATCAAGCCGAATATCAGAATTCTGCAAACAGGCGAGCATATTGCTGATTTTGTAACTACAGGTTTTACTGGTTCCCGCGTACTCATTTGGCAAGTCTCCCCGTATGTGAATTAGTAACAGGCTATTTCTAATCAAGACTCTACTGAATAAGGACAAACGTTTCAAGTCATTCATGTACGGATGATGCATATTTTTGGGAAAAAGTCTCTGGTCATTGAAATCATAGCTCGCAGCAACAGTAAGCCTGCCTGCAGTGTATGCGGCAAACGAGGTAAAGTTCATGGGCTTCAAAAACTCCGGCTGCAATGAATATGTTTAATTCCGGGCATTCAGTAGTCCCTGCATATACTGGTTTTAAAAATGGAAAAAAAGACAAAAAGCAAGGGGATGTGGTATAAGGGGCGAAGTCAGGAATATGGCTAACAAGAGAGCCTCTTGCAAAAGTCCCGAATTGTGTCATTCCGGCAGGCTTTAAGCCGGAATCCAGATTTTAACTGACTAAAAAGACTGGATCCCCGATAGAGGCATTCGGGAATGACAATCTTTTTGAAAGAGCCTCAAGAGAAAGGCGGTAAAATACCGTGCTAACTATTGAAGAATTTTATTTTCTTAACAATACACTTTTCAACTCTGCCTACATTGAAAACGGCCTGCCGAAAACCCCTGCTTTTCAGGAAGATATTTCTCAAGCATTTGAGCAGGTTAAGAGGCTATACAATGCCGATAGATTCCAGAAGGCCAATGAAGCCACAACAGAAAACGACTTCATCAGTACACTTCTGAAACTGCTTGGATGGACTGGCATTTATCAGGAATCTTTCACACTTCAGGGGCGGAATATCAGGCCCGATTGGACGCTTTTACCTGATGAGGAAACAAGGAAAACATACGATGCCACTCCTCTGGAAAACAGACTGCCGCTTGTAACCGCTTTTTGTGAATCAAAGGCATATACCGTAAAGCTTGATAGCGGCAAGCTGAACAAGGATAAAAACCCCCATTTCCAACTGATTGATTACCTGAACACGCTTCATATACGATACGGTTTTCTCACAAACGCCCGTTTGTGGCGGTTGTACGACACAAGGACAACCGGTCGCGGCAAGGTGTTTTACGAGATAGACCTTGAGGCTATCATCAAACACGATGATCTTGATGCCTTCAAATACTTTTGGCACATTTTCAAAAAAGCTGCCTTTATGCCATCAGATACGGAACCTGCCCCCCTTGACGACATCCGTACAAAATCAGAGCAACTTACCCTTGCCGTTGAAGAAAACCTTAAAGCAGTCATTTATGGTATTTCTGGTGAAGATTCTCTTTTTGAGGCAATCGGTGAAAAGTTGTATCAGGCATATCCAGAAGCTACTATGGATGAAATTTACGAAAACAGTATGGCCATGCTATTCAGGCTTCTGTTTATCGCCTATTTTGAGGACAACAACGCCCGACTACTGCAAGAACACCTTATGTACCCCAATTATTCGCTCGCCACCATTTATCGAAACCTTGCGGACAACACTGATTGTTATCTGGGTTGGCACAGGATGAACAAACTTTTTAATATACTGGATAAAGGGGCTGTAACAGCAAAAATCCCCTTGTTCAATGGCGGGCTTTTTGATCCTGAAAAAGCGCCACTTTTGAAAGACATCTGCATTTATGACGATGTTTCGCTTAAAGGCATACTTGAAAGAATACTGTTTAAAACCGAACAGAATGCCACACTATTTGATTGCCGCCGTGATTACAAAAGCATATCTGTTATCCATCTGGGCAGGATTTACGAGGGTCTGCTTGAGTATCGCTTTGAAATAGCGGATGAAACAATCATCTATCTGGAGTGCCTGGAAAAGGGAAGCAAGACAAAAACCCTTGATGGATACTTTGACGTTATGGATTATCAGAGAATCCAGAAAACCCACACCATAACCAAATTGCACGAAGTAAAAAAAGGGGAGATATACCTTAAAAGCAGTTCAAATTCCCGCAAGACAACAGCAAGTTATTACACGCCAACTGCACTTTCCAGCTTTCTGGTTAAAGAGGCGATTGACAGGGCCATTGCTGATGGCAAAAAAATACCGGAACTGAAGATACTGGATAATGCCTGCGGCAGCGGTCACTTCCTGGTAGAGGCGCTTAATTACCTTACTCAAAAAGCAATGGATGACTACGAGCATAATCCTGACTTGCAAGCTCTTGTTGAAACAGAGAAAAACAGAATCATCGAGAAAATGACGGCCATGAGGCTGCCAGTTGAACCAGATGAAGCACAGGTGCTAAAGCGTGCGCTACTGAAAAAATGTATCTTTGGCGTTGACCTTAACCCGTTTGCAGTAGAGCTTGCCCGTTTAAGCCTCTGGATTGACACCTTTATTTTTGGCACACCGCTAAGTTTTATCGAACATCACA
>DYNH01000136.1 GCA_020721175.1 Trichlorobacter lovleyi
GAGGTTTTTGACTATGCCTGTAGAAAGGCTGTTCAGCACAACTATTGATCTGTTGGGAAAAAGTATTGATCTGCGCGTCCGCAATCAAAATCTTATTTCATCAAATATTGCCAATGCCGAAACTCCGGGATATACCCCAAAAGGGCTGGAATTTGAACAGCAGTTGCAATCCGCTGCCAAAAAGACAAAAAACAGTCGCAATGGAAAGTCAAGGCCGGAAACACCGGTTAATCCGGCCCATATACCATTGCGTGGAACAGGTTCAGGCGACATATCACAAGTAAAAGGGAATGTGATTGAGGTTCCGGCCAAGACGCCTGGACGTGACGGAAACTCGGTTGAGATGGAAAACGAGATGTCCAGGATGATGCAGAACCAGGTGATGTTTAACGCATCTGTTCAGTTGCTGGCCAAAAAATTTGAAGGACTAAAATCAGCATTGAGAGAGGGTAAATAAATGGATCTCTTTACATCCATGAACACAAGCTCATCAGCTCTTACCGCCGAACGTACCAGAATGAACCTGATATCCAGTAATCTTGCGAATGCAAACACCACCCGCACTCCTGAAGGTGGGCCATATAAACGCAAGGATGCCATTTTTACCGCGTCACCTGTTACAGACAATTTTGGCAGAGCACTTGATGGCCTGTCAGGTAAACATCTGAGACAGGTAAATGTAACTGAAATAGTAGAGGACAAGAACCAGCCACGGATGCAGTATGATCCCAGCCATCCGGATGCCAATCCTGAAGGGTATGTTGCTATGCCTAATGTCAACGTGGTAGAAGAAATGGCTGACATGATCACTGCGACACGGGTCTATGAAGCAAATGTCATGTCTGCCCAGGCTGCAAAAAATATGGCAATCAAGACACTTGAAATCAGCAAGTAACGCTTGGCAATCAAGAGTTATATTTAATGACAACTTTTTAAACTGGCCATAACGAGGTAGAATTATGGAAATACAGGGAATCAGTGGGGCAGGAATTTCATCAAGCTTTCCTGTTAACAGCGATAACAGCCCGGAGACTGTAGTTGAAGGAGCCGGCAAGTTTTTCAAGGAGCTTGTAGACAAGGTTAATGACTTGTCACAGAAATCAGATCAGGCAATACAAAACCTGGCTACTGGCGAAAATCGCAATCTGCATGAAACATTGATTGCCGTGGAAAAAGCCAGTATTTCTTTCCTTTTTATGTCCCAGGTACGTAACAAGGCTCTTGAAGCCTATCAAGAAGTGATGAGAATGTCGGTTTAAACCCGACGTTTTTTTGACAGAGGTAATAGATTATAATGCCCGAAGGATTCAAGCGGATTATAGAACCGTTCATGGCGCTGGCGCCCGGCAAACGCCTTCTGATAGGCGGTGTCGTGATTATCTGTCTTGTTGCATTTGCAGCTCTGATAATGCTTGCCAATCGGACAGACTACCGCCCGCTTTTTACAAATCTGGCCAGTGAGGATGCTGGCGAGATAATCAAAAAATTGAAAGAAGCTAAGACCCCCTACAGGATCACCCCTGATGGCAAGGGAATTATGGTTCCTTCAGACAGGGTTTATGAACTGCGGCTTTCACTTGCATCTGAAGGGCTGCCTCAGGGTGGTGGCGTTGGATTTGAAATATTTGATCGCAAAAACTTCGGAATGACCGAGTTTGTCCAGAAACTTAACTACCAGAGGGCCCTGCAGGGAGAACTTGCACGTACTATCAGCCAGATAAACGGGGTAGAACAGGCGCGTGTTCACCTTGTCATTCCGGAGAAAACACTTTTCAAGGAATCTGAAAAACCCCCTACTGCCTCAGTTGTACTCAAGATGAAGGGAAGCAAGACCTTACGTGATGGTGAGGTACAAGGTGTCGTCCATCTGGTTTCATCAGCCATTGAAGGTATGAACGCCGAAAACGTCACAGTGCTTGACAGTCGCGGAAAGATATTGAGCAAGGGTGACAGTGGCATGGCAGACGCCAGTGTCAAGGCCACCACTGCAATGCAGGAAACCCAGCGGATTTATGAACGCAACATGGAAGAACGCCTGCAGACATTGCTTGACAAGGTTGTGGGAGGCGGGAAATCGGTTGCCAGGGTATCCGCAAGTTTTGATTTTAAACAGGTTGAACGGGTTGAAGAAAAATTTGATCCGGAATCAATTGCTGTGCGTAGTGAGCAGAGGAGTGAAGAAAAAGCAGGCAGTTCCGCAGCAACAGCCGGGGCCCCAGGGGTACAGACCAACCTCGGACGTCAGCCCAATGCCGGAACAGGGGCTGTTGGCGGAGGAAGCAAGAATGATGAAACCCTTAATTATGAGGTAAGTCGCTCCACTTCCCGCACCATTGAACCGGTAGGGGCGCTTAGCAAGGTTTCTGTTGCAATACTGGTGGATGGCAAATACGAAGAGACCCCGCCTGGTAAAGACGGAAAACCGGTAAAATCCAAATACACCCCGCGTTCTCCGGATGAGTTGCAGAAGATAGAGGCGCTTGTTAAGGGTGCCGTAGGGTTTAATCAGGATCGCGGTGATCAGATAAGTATCCAGAATATCCCCTTCCAGGATGCCGGAGATGGCTTTGGCACTGCAGAAGGTGCAAAATGGTGGATGAACCCGCTTGTCTTTACACTCTTTAAAAATCTCATGATTGCTCTTGGTTTCCTTGCACTGATTCTTTTTGTAGTTAAACCGATGCTGAATACACTAAAGACAGCGCGTCCTCCACGACCGGATATACTTGAAGCAATTGCCCCGGAAGTGCAGGAAAAAATGTCATCCAGTGAACGCGCCCAATTAGCTATGCAGATGGCAGAACAGCAGGATCTTGTTGAAAAAGCTAAAAATAATCCATATCAGGTGGCCCAGATTCTTCAAAACTGGCTGGGTGAAGGTTCCTGATGAAAAGGACGTTACATCATGACTGGTGCTGATAAGGCGGCAATCCTGATGTTATACCTTGGCTCAGATGTTACCGCCAAGGTATATGAGCATCTGGAAGATGATGAGATAAAGCGGATATCCAAGAGTATGTCCAACCTGGGCCATGTAAGCCGTCAGACCATATCCGAGGTTGTAGACGACTTTAACGAAGTTATTTCACCTGAATCAGGAATCTTTGCCCAGGGTGAGGATTTTGTAAGAAAAGTCCTGGAAAAGGCACTTGGGCCCGCAAAGGCGCAGATGCTGATGGAGGAACTGCAGGCATCAAGCTATGGGGACCTTGTTGATATCCTTTCATCTATGGATCCCAAAAGTATTGCGAACTTTCTGGCACAGGAACACCCACAGGCAATTGCAGTTATTCTGGCAAAACTCAAATCCAAACAGACCAGTGAAATCATATCCTCCTTACCACAGGAACTACAGGCTGAAGTAGTTTTAAGAATAGCCGATGTTGAACAGGTCTCTCCTGAAATACTGCAGGAAATTGATGACGTGATGAGACGCGAGATCAAATCAATGGGCGGAGTTCAACGCTACAAGGTTGGTGGTGTTGAAAAAGTTGTCGAAATGTTCAACCATTTTGATCGTAGTAAAGAGAAACAGATACTGGAAAAACTTGATGTACTCAGCCCCCCTCTTGCCGAAGTTATCCGCAAGCACCTCTTTACTTTCGACGACGTATTTTCAATGGACGATCGTTCTATTCAGGCGATCATGCGTGAAGTCTCCAACGATACCCTGACCCTCGCAATGAAGACATCAACTGATGATGTCAAGAACAAGATATTCAAAAACATTTCAAGCCGTGCCGCTGACATGATCAAGGAGGACCTGGAGGTAATGGGGCCAGTACGTCTTTCGGATGTAGAAAAGGCCCAGTCAGAGATCATCAAGATTGTACGCAAGATGGAAGAAGAGGGTAAAATCGTGCTTGGCGGACGAGGCAGCGAAGATGTCCTCGTCTAAGGTAATCAAATCCGCCAACAACAGCATCAAGATCAGCGAATTTGATTTTCAAAATGTTTTACGTAATGGCTCGCTGCCTTCTGCACAGAATAATCAAAGCTCTGAAGATTTTATTCCAATGGAACTGTTTGATCCGTCTGAACTTGGTGACAAGATCAAATTTACTCCGCGCCCCAAGATACAGGAAGAGCCCCCTCCCCCACCTCCCCCGCCACCCGGAAAATTTATTACTGACGAAGATCTGCAACGATATCAGGAAGAGAGCTATCAACGCGGGCTTCAAGATGGCAAAAACCTGGCTGAACGGGGGCTTCTTAATGTATTCAAAGGTTTAAGAACAGCAGCAGAGGATCTGCAACTGTTGCGGGAAAAAGTTCTGAGAGATTCTGAAGATGACCTGCTCTCGTTGACCCTGGCCATTTCCAGAAAAATCTTGCAGAGAGAAGTTATTCAAGACCGAATGATAGTAAAAAATCTTATAGAAACAGCGTTAAGCAATCTGAATAGTCAGGACAACCTGGTAATCAGGGTACATCCTGATGATCATTCTCTTTTGGTTACTAATCAGAATGATGCTCTTAAAAGCGAGCTGGCTGCCGTAAAATTTACACTTAAGGCGGATCCTGCTGTTGAACTGGGAAGCTGCAGGATTGAAACCGAACGTGGAACCGTAGATGCGGGATTTGAAGCCCAGTTGGATGAAATCTACCGCAGACTGCTTGAAGAGAAGACAGAAACAGAACACACTGCAGGCGAGCTGGAATAAATGGATTTTTCTGAAAAGATTGACATGGGCCGTTACCTGCAAGTGGTGGAATCACTTAACCCGATTCGCCTGCATGGCAAGGTTACACAGGTTGTGGGATTGGTAATAGAAGGATATTGCCCCGACACTTCTGTTGGCGCAATTTGTGAGATTCATCCCAAAGACGGCGTGCCAATACCTGCCGAGGTAGTCGGTTTCAGAGATAACAAGACCCTGCTGATGCCTCTAGGTGAGCTTAGGGGGGTGGGCCTTGACAGCCTGATAACGGTTCGCAGGGATAAGGCCACGCTGAAGGTGGGACAAGGTCTGCTTGGCAGGGTTATAGACGGACTGGGTCAGCCGATTGATGAAAAGGGGCCACTTCATCTGGATATGGAATATCCGATTTACGCAGCCCCTGTGAACCCGATGAAGCGGCCACCAATCAGAAAACCCCTGGACCTGGGCATAAGGTCCATCAATGGCCTGCTTACCTGCGGACGTGGGCAACGTGTTGGTATCATGGCAGGTTCTGGTGTAGGCAAATCAACGCTACTGGGTATGATTGCCAGATACACCGAGGCAGATGTGAATGTAATTGCACTGATAGGTGAGCGTGGCAGAGAACTGCGCGAGTTTGTTGAGAAAGACCTTCAGGAGCAGGGATTGCACAAATCGGTTGTTGTAGTCGCAACATCGGATCAGCCGCCACTGGTCAGGATGAGAGGCGCTTACCTTGCTACAACCATTGCAGAATATTTTAAAGATCAGGGCAAAAAGGTGCTGTTAATGATGGATTCAGCTACCCGTTTTGCCATGGCGATGCGGGAAGTGGGACTGGCAATTGGTGAACCCCCCACTACCAAAGGCTATACACCTTCTGTTTTTGCTGCATTGCCCAAGTTACTTGAACGTACCGGAAATTTTCCTGAAGGTAGCATTACCGGACTTTACACTGTTCTGGTTGAGGGCGATGATTTTAATGAACCTATTTCTGATGCCATGAGAAGCATACTTGACGGCCATATTGTTCTTTCACGTGATCTTGCCGCCCGTAACATATACCCACCGATTGACATCATGGCCAGTGCAAGCAGGGTGATGTCAGATGTAACTGATGAACAGCACAGATTGCTGGCAGGACAATTTAAAGAGGCCCTGGCCACCTATCGTCAATCAGAGGACCTGATCAATATCGGGGCTTACAAGGCTGGCAGTAACCCGGGAATAGATCTTGCCATAAGAAAGATAGATGCAATGACTACCTATCTTAAACAGGCTGTTACTGTTTCCGCTACGCTATCAGATTCTGTCAACGGGCTTAAACAGATTTTGTCAGACTGAGACAACTGAGCCTCTTTCAAAAGTCCCGAATTGTGTCATTCCGGCAGGCTTTAAGCCG
>DYNH01000137.1 GCA_020721175.1 Trichlorobacter lovleyi
CATGGCCTGAGAACACCAGACGCCATACAGGCAGCTTCGGCGATGTCGCTAAAAGGACCGGTTACCTTTCTTACAGGAGACAGGCAATTTAAGAAGGTAACCGGGTTGAATGTGAGTCTGGTTTGCTGAAGGGCTTGTAAACTGTTCTTTAAAAAATATGGGCAATGTCCGGATTTTTGCCTTTTTGTCCGGCCAAGGCAATGCCGATAATGGTACCGGCAGCATACATGACCACATTGACCTCCTAACTGATGGCATTCAGCAACTCATCGAAGAATCCACAAATCATCCTGATCAGCAGGCTGGGCATCAGCAGCCGCAACCATCGGTTCTGCCGTTTTCAGCTCCTGGTACAGAAAGTGGGTAACGCAGCTCATCCACGAACAGATTTTTTTTGAAAGCGATTCCAGTTATTCAACTATTCTGGCGCTGACAATAGTAACCGGTTCTACAGGAACATCACCATGACCGTTTTTATTTGCGGTCTTAACAATACGTATTTCATCCACAACTTCCATTCCATCCACTACCTGGCCAAACACGCAGTATCCGAAATCATCCTGGCGTTTTCCTTTGTTGTCCAGAAACGGATTGTCTACCGTGTTGATAAAAAACTGGGATGTGGCAGAGTCAACAAGGGCGGTACGGGCCATAGCTACGGTGCCACGGGTATTTTTCAGACCGTTCTGTGCCTCATTTTTAATGGCAAATTTGGTCTTTTTTGTTTGCAGCTCTGCATCCATACCACCGCCTTGGATCATGAAATCCTTGATTACCCTGTGAAAAATCAGTCCGTCATAAAAACCGTCTTTAACATAACCTAAAAAATTTTTGACTGTAATAGGTGCCTTTTCCTTATTCAGTTCCAGGGTTATGTTCCCTTTACTGGTCTCCAGCAATACTCTGGGACTTTGTTCATCTGCCATTGTTCCCTCCCATCACCTTTCAAGCCGGTGGAAATTAGATTTTATATTTATATATCACAGCCGGTTTAACCATAAAAGTTAATTTGACCCTTTGACATGATTGTTTAGTTTAGTTACCTTAAGATCAATATGAGAATCCTGGAAAACGCAATTATACGCCTTTTGAAACAGAAGCCTTTTTACGGCCATCTCTTGCTTCAGTTACGTCGGGACACAACAACAGAAGGTGACAGATGTGCATCTGTGACTATCCGTGACGGTGTTCCACTGTTATCAGTTTCTGATGCAAAATTTGATTGCTTTAGTTTATCAGAACAAGAAGCCTTGCTGGAACATCTGCTTAAACACCTGCTGCATCTGCATCCACTAAGAAGAGGGGAACGCAACAGTCACGACTGGGATGTTTCCTGTGATCTGGCAATAAATTCAACTGTTAGCGGGCTTCCGGCAGAAGCTATTTACCCGGAATACTATGATATGGAACCTGGACTGTCAGCAGAGGAATACTATCAACAGGTCGTTTCCCCTTTCAGTTTCGGTGATATGGAGGGTGAAGGAAAAGGGTCGGCTGATCAGGACAGCAGGGGTAGTGATGCTGCCGGAGCAGGAAAAAATCTGCATCAGGCTGATACTATAGATGATCACGATGCCTGGAAGGAAGCTGAAAGCACACCGTCTGGCCTTGCAGAGGAGATGGTACGGAGTATTGTAAAGGATGCGCTGTTGGGAAGTGACGGTAAAACTCCTGAAGATATCCGATCCGTCGTAGATGCCCTGCTGCATCCGGCGCCGATCCCGTGGAAACAAATTCTGCGGCAGTTTATAGCCACAGCAGGGCGTACCGGGCGATGCAGTACCTGGATGCGGGAACATCGGCGTTTTTTCCATGAGACCCCTGGTATACGCAAACGCCGGAAGCTTAATTTACTGGTTGGTGTGGATGTAAGCGATTCAACCAATCTGCCGGAACTGCGGGAGGCTTTTGCTGTAGAGCTGGTTAACCTTGCCCGGGGCAGGGATTGCAATATTACTGTATTATACGCAAACAGCCGCATTCAAATGATTGAAACCTTTAACAACGCTGCTTTTGTATCCAGTCGCTACGATGGTGGGGGATTTACCGATTTACGACCTGTCTTTGAGTATGCCGGAAAGATGCATCCATTACCGGCAGCAGTTATATATCTGACCGACGGAATAGGCCCGGTGCCTGAACAGATGTCTTTTCCTACCCTGTGGGTCTTGACCAGGGACGGGGAAAAGCCAGCCCCATTTGGAGTAGAACTCAGACTGTCAGTGTAGTCAGCAGATATTCTGTTATCCGGCTTTTCCTGCCCCTTCTGGATTCCTGTTGACTGCCTTACACCATTAAAAGGGCAAGGCTGCTTGAGATGGATATGATCTATGACACACCTATTCCAGCTCTTTTTTCCAGCTCTCCACCTTCTTGCGATATTCATCCCTCAGCCTGATAGCGGTCTTTTCATCTTTTGATTCGACAAAGATGTGGACAAAAGAGCTGTACTGATCCGGCAGCACAAGCGCCCAGTCGTCAGAGAAATGAGCCTTGATGCCATCAATAAAGCTTGCCTCTTTATCAAGCGAATCTTCACTCATTTTACGCATGATCCCCCCCTTCATCTCGAAGGGACAGGTTACGCTTGCCTGCAAGAACACACTGACCGGGACATTTGAAAGAACCTTTGAAAACGGCAGATTATGCGCAGCTGAAAGCTCTATTAACTTTGCGATTGTAAACATGCCGTCAAAGGCAGTCTGGAAGTACGGAAATGAAAATCGTCCGTCAATAGTTCCGGTTAGGAACACCTCAGAGGAGCCGGCTGCCTCCATCATGGCCCTGTCGTTGCTTTTGGTACGGATTACAGGACATTTTTTTTTCAGAGCCATCTGTTCTATGGTTGAAGGTGCCTGTACCGGTATGGCAATGGCGCCATGTTGTTCTGATTTCAGACAAAGTTCTGTCACAAGTGATAAAAGGTCAACACCATCGTAGATAGCCCCCTTTTCATCTACCAGGGTAATCGCCTCAGCATTTGGATCCAGTCTGAACCCGGCCTGCGCCTTCAAGGAACCGACTATCGCTACAAGTTGGGCCAGTGATTCTTTTTTAGTTTTTGAAACACCGCCTCCCTTGCCCTCATCTATATATGCATTCAAGGCCACCAGGTTGCAGCCAAGCTCATTCAGAAGAATCGGTAATATTTGGCATGGTGGCGAGAAGTTGAAGTCAACTACCACAGTCCAGGCTGCCTTGCGTATAGCCTCTGTATTCAGTGCACGCTTGAAACCTTCGCGATAGAAGTCAACCGCCTGCGGCAGATCTATCAGTGCCCCTGGTTCTGTATGATGTGCACGTCTGAAGTTCTCTTTAAAGAATATCCTTTCCGCATTTTTGGTCATATTTGTGGAGAAATCAAGACCATCTCCGTCCAGAAAGACTATCTCCATTGAAGCGGGATCATCCAGTGACTGACGGAAATGAAAGCCCCCCACTTCACCAAAACTCTTAAGCTTGTAACGTATTACCGGCAGGCTGGTCATGGTAAGATCTCGCACATTCACCCCTGCCGAAAGCAACCCGCCCACAAAACAACGCTTTAACATCCTCGAAGACCGGTTGGCGTCCCTGCCCCCAAGAACAAAACTCCCCTTAGGCAGCATGGTGCCATATGCACAGCCCAGCTTGGCAACAAACTCTGGGGTCAGCTCTACATTGGAAAGGCCCTTGATAATCGCCCCCTCAAAAAGCGATTTTTTCCACTTTTCTCCCCAGATCATGTTGGCAGTAACAATTGCGCCAGCCTCAATCACCTTGCGGGGCCAGATTTTGACATCTTCCTTGATATGGGCCTCATCGCCGATTGATGTATCATCAGCAACGATAACACCATCATTAAGCACCGCCCCCTGACCAACCCTCACGTTGGAGCAGACCACACTATCGCTGATCCTTGCCCCCTTTTTCACGTAGGCGTTATCCCACAACACACTGCGTGAAAGACGTACCCCAGGCTCAATGGTGCAGTTACGGCCGATCACAGAATCCTTGATCTGCACCTCGCTCAGTATCTGTGAATTGTCTCCGATCACCACTGTTCCGCTAAGACCGGATGCATCTTCCAGGGTTACATCAGCTCCTACTCTCAGGTCTTTACCAACAAAATCCTGTTTTTCTTCATCTATCTTAAGGTTCACCTTGCCCTTGAAGATGTCATGGTGCGCCTCCCTGTAGGAATCGGTGTTACCAATGTCACGCCAGTAGCCTTTTGCAGGATATCCAAAGAGAGGATCATTGTTGTTGAGCATCAGCGGAAATAGGTCCTGTGAAAAATCAAAGTTTTCACCCGCCGGTATATAGTTGAATATATCAGGTTCAAATACATATATGCCGGTATTGATGGTGTCAGAGAGAACCTCGCCCCAGCCCGGTTTTTCCAGGAACTGTGTAATGCGTTTATCCTTGTCAGTAATAACCACACCAAACTGCAAAGGATCCTTGACAGAGGTCAGGGTAATAGTGGCCATCGCCTTGTTGTCGTTGTGGAAATCAATCACCTTTTTCAAGTTGAAATCGGTTAAAAGATCGCCTGATATTACAAGAAACTGTTCGTCCAGATATTTTTCAGCAGCTTTAACCGCGCCGGCTGTACCCATATCCTCGATTGGAGTGACATATGTAATCTTCACACCAAAATCAGAACCATCCCTGAAAAATTTCTTGATCATATCAGGTTGATGGTACAGCAGCATCACCAGGTCGGTTATGTCATGCTTTTTGAGCAGTTCTACAATATGCAGCATGATCGGACGATTAAACAGTGGAATCATAGGCTTGGGCATACTGCTGGTAAGTGGCTGGATGCGGGTGCCGAAACCACCGGCCATGATGACTGCTTTCATTGGGTGTTCCTCCTTAAAACTCACAATTTCGTTGTTCCAGTATTCTTATAACACGTAATCCATGAAATTCCAGCCATGCTGTCCGTTCAGCATCTTTTTCCTGCTTTAAAGTTTCATTATCTGATCAATCATCGGCTCAAACGGACGCTTGCGATGGTTAATGAACTCGTTGAATTGCTGCTGAAAAAGGGCCATCTCCCGGGCTGTTGGCGGATGCTCCCGCAACTTCCGCTCCCGGTTCCTGGCCATGATTTCAAAATCAGCGTTCATCTCCTCTGCTGAGGCGTCAGTCAGCAGGTTGGGAATCGGTTTGACTAACATGATACCGCTCCTTCAATATATGAAACAGGGCTGTCATATCAAACAGGGCAAAATATTCTGCAACCAGGTGCCAATCCATCTGATCACCGTAAATTTGCATCAATCCCACAATGTCAGCTTTATCAATCGCTGTGCGAGATTGTTTGTTGGCAATTGCCTGCAACTTCAATCCTATCAAGTCTTCCGGCAAAATAACAGGAACTGGCTGTTGCCCATCAAACACTATCTTCAGTTCCGCTCGTTCAAGCATGGCAAGTGATGCAGGCCGGAAGGCATGCAAAAAATCCACTTCGCCCAGCATAGTATCCACCGCATCAAACTGGGTCACATTTTCCGAGGTGTGGATACAGTGGTAACCCAACGATTCCGCAATCTCCCGCACCTTTGGCATATCATCTCGCCGCACCAGAAAATCAAGATCCACGGTCGCGCGTGGTAGTCCCCAGAGACTTACGGCATAGCCACCAATCAGGGCGTACTGAACCTTGTTTTGTTCAAAGGCCTCGGATAATTTTTCTGTTACCAGCTTGAAATCCATTTTTCACCGCATCTTTTCATCAATGTGTATGGTTTGATTCTTATTATGTGCCTTAGATTGTTAGGCATGCCCCTTGAATCTCGTTTGCGTAAACCAAGTTTGCAAAGCATGTTGCTGTTTATCTGCAATTAGCTCAGTTTTTAACCTTTTGCAGTATAACAAATCAATCAAATTTGGCATCAGGAAGGGCAGTGTGTAATTACATGTTAACTAGCTGTTTTTTATGATGATTAGTATATTCAGGTCTGATATCTGAAGAGCTGAAATCTGGTCAGGATTAGTGCTGGTGATCTTTTCAGTCGGCATACCCAGGTCCTCGCATA
>DYNH01000138.1:0-1085 GCA_020721175.1 Trichlorobacter lovleyi
CTAGGCCAGAGCCTATATGTGGCTTCTTGATGACCTGCTATCAGAAGGTCACGGTTTGGCCTGGCAACATAGTAGCTGACTACAGTAGTTTCGATATAGATACGTTTTTTCATTTAGCAAGCTTTCCGCCCCCTGATTAGCATTTTATGGTTTAAACGCTCCTGCGTCCGGTGTTGCCTTAACTCCGGCCATGCCGGTTACTACTCAACCAGCACCACCTCTACCCGCCGGTTAAGGGTGTAATCATCTTCAGTATCTCCCATAAAAATCGGTTCCCGCTTCCCTTTGCCATCAGTCTGCAACCTTTCTACGGTTATGCCAAATTTTTGAGCCAGGTAGTTTCTAACCGCTTCGGCCCGCTGGCGTGAAAGCCTGTCGTTGTGAGAATCAGTACCACGCTTGTCAGTATGCCCCACCAGCTTTATCTTGTATATGGCAAATCCGGCATCCCCCAGTGCCTGTCCCAGTTCCGTTGCCTGCTTAAGTCCTTCGGCGCTGAAGGTGTCGGAATCAATATCAAAATTAATCCGCAGATCAACCGAAGGCTGGACCCCCAGAGAACGCTTGGCCAGACCGCGCTTCAAGCTGATCGCAATATCTGACGCGCTTATGCCTATACGGTTTTTTTCCAGTTCGCGCAGTTGTTGTTCCACATCTGGCGATGGCCTGATTTTAAGCGCCCGCTTGTAGACCGCCGCCGCCTCCAGTGTATCGCCGCTGGCTGAGTAGAGGCGCGCTGCAATGCTTAATGCCTTGCTTTGCCTTGCCGGATCACTGGCAACAGCAGCAGCACGTTCAAAGGCAGCGGCGGCTTTTTTCGGTTTGCCAAGGTCGTTGTAGGTTCTGCCCAGCTCAAAGGCGGCGGCGTAACTAAGCGCTGCATCGAGGGATGCTTCAAGTAGTCGCGCTTTTTCATCAACGCCAATACCGGGTTCAGCGGCTCTGCGGTACAGCTCTTCTGACCGGTTGGTACTGTTTCCCCATACAGGCGCAGCAAGCAAAAATATTAAAACAGAAAGAATGATAGTTCGCATTTTGCCACTCCTTGCGGTTACAGTCTCTTGAAAAGAATCCAGCCAGCCACT
>DYNH01000138.1:1185-6015 GCA_020721175.1 Trichlorobacter lovleyi
GCCACTCCTTGCGGTTACAGTCTCTTGAAAAGAATCCAGCCAGCCACTTTTTGATCATGGTTCAAGGTGAAGATAATGCCACGTTTGTCAAAGGCGACAAAACTGCCCTGACGTGCGGCAAACGAACGGGATGGGGTGCCATATACCTGTCCCAGCTCTTTGGCATCAGCCCCCCGCTCAATTCCCAGTGCAGTCTGTCCGCTGTAGGATCTGCCGGTTCTCAGCAGTGCATATTTAACCGAGCTGCCCTCTTCAATCACCATACCACGCCAGGCAGGAGCCTCTTTGTCAAAGGCTTTAACCGTAAGACGGTAATTGTCACTGCCACGCAGAAAAAAATCAGTGCCAGCCGGACGCGGTGCGCCAGAAAGCGTTTCAGGAGTTAGTCCGGCAATGGTTTCGGTTATTTGTGAGGCTGTTGTTTCTGATTGCGGCGGTTGCGGTTGCCCGGCAAGCTGCGCCAGATTAAGGAGAGCCAGCCGGGGATTTCCTGAAGCAAGGGTAAAGGATTTTTTGGCACCGGCTTCGTCGCCGGATTGCGCCTGCGTAATGCCGATTAGTATCAGTGCGTTTGCAAGGGCTACCCGATCATTCTGTTTTGTTGCCAGCCGCCTGGCCTTGCCTGCTCGCTCCTGGGCTTCAGCGGTTCTTCCCAGCAGCGTCAGCGCAGTGGCAAGGTTCAGATGGGCCACGGTGTAGTCCGGTGAAAGTGCAATGGCCTTTTCCAGATTTTCCACCGCCATTTCCAGCAGTGCGGTGCGCTGTTCAACCGGGTTTGGCTGAAACTGCAGCGTCTTGGTTGTTGATTGCCTAAGTCTGGTTTGCAGATCCAGCTCAACAGGAAATACAAACCGGTTCTCTGTGGCACCAAACAGCTCCAGCGCCCAGTTAATGCGGGCAACAGCGGCATTGCCGGAAAATTCACGGCTGGGAGCGGCATTGGCCAGATAATCATAGATATGGGCAGCATCGTCGTAACGCCCAAGCAGCACCAGCACGGTTGCCGCTTCAAAGGCAGGAATCAGTTGATCCAGTTGCTTTTTTGCAAGGGTTACAATCTCTTTTCGTTCTGACAGGGTTGGCCGCTGTTTTCCGTTAGCCGGTATGCCGAAACCACGGTAGAGTAGATCAAGAGTTGCAGGGGCTGTCTCCAGCGAGTTGTAACCGGCAAGGTAGCTGTAAAGCCCCCCCAGATAATCAGCCTGTACCTCAAAGGTGGTTATCTGCTCCTGGGTAAGCACTCTTGAAAGTGCTACCCCTGCCTTGCTTCCGGTAAAGGCGTTGCCAAAACTGCCTGCCCAGCCGTGACGCATGTAATAGTGAGCCAGCTCATGGCCAAGCACAAAGGCTAGTCCACTCTCTTTATTTGCTGAAACCAGCAGATCGTATGTTTTTTCGCTGATTGCGATGTACCCTTCCTCGTGGCGGGAGCTGGTTCCCACAAGGCCATCGGTGCCCCGCACCTGCTGCGCAATCCCCCCGCCGCTTGCCCTGGGTATTACCAGCAGCCCGGGTGGCTGACGTCCTTCGCTGAATATTCTGGCCACAGCAAGGTAGACTTTTCTGATCTCCTGGTATTTTGGATGTTCCTGCGGCAGGCTTGGCGGGTAAGCCCCCTGACATTCGCTTCCCCCAAAAAGCATTAGCATCAAGCATAACGATACTACCTGCAGAAAGATCGGTTGCATATTTGCCGGAAGCTGTTTTTTCGCTCTATCCATTTTAGTCACCTGCAATCAGTTTCCCTGCAAGTTCAATCTGCAGATACTCCTTTTCCTTCAGCGGGGTATGTTGTCCAAGATCGGCCAGTTCTTTGATAAGAGATGATGTTTCAGCCGGAAAACGATCATCAGAAAGATATGCGGCAGTGCGGGTAAAGTAGCTGCTGGCAAAGTAGGCAGGTTGTTCAGCCTGGGCAGCCATGATGCTGCCCTGAAGCCAGGCACCCAGGATGAGTCGGGAGGCAGCCTCGTTTTCAAGGGCGCTGGAAACCGTGCGGAACCCCTTGCCCCGTGCCCGCTTGATCCCTTTGCCAGTGTAAATATCATTGCTTAGCTTTTTAAGATATGCCTGTGTTTCAGCCGGAAGTTCAAGGCGTTCTGCCATTTGGCTGATCTGGGTCAGCAGGTTAAGGGCTGCGCTGCGGTCGTTACGGGCAAGACAGATTTCAAGCAGAAACAGGTTGCGTCCCATTGAGAGACTGTCATGGTTTGTGTCAGGCTGGGATGCAAACCCCAGAGACTTGTCAATGGTAACAGGTGTAAGAGAAACATCTTTAGGTAACGTACCGGCCATTTTCAGGACAACCGCTGTCAGTGGATCTTCAGTTCTCTTTGCCTGCTCTGTTTTTGAGATGTCCGGTCGTGAGACTAATGCAGGTGGCGCCGGGGCCATTGCCGTGACAGAGGGCGCTTTATTTAATGCAGGGTACTGAAGTGCAATCTGCTGTTCAGGTGGCCGGTTTGATAAGATAAAACCAAAAACCGCCACCAATACCGCTGCTATGCTTCCTGTCAGCACAACCAGGCTTTGGCTGGTTGTGCGCTTTTCCGGCTTAGCCATTTCAGCCGTCAGGGTGTAAAGCTGGTAACAGTCGCTACAGCCGGCCAGGTGTTTCATAAGCCGGTCCCGTTCATCAGCGGAAAGCCTCTGGTCTACCAGGGCGGCAATCTTTTCCAAATCTGGGCAGGGTTCTTCAACTGCAGTTCCAGCAATGGTGACACTCAATTTTTTACCCAACAGTTTATCGCGTGCTTCTTTTGTAATTGGCATTTGTGCATCATCTCCATTGGCGGCACTTACTGCGTATACCTGCCAAGACGGACAATCCTTTCAAATCACCCGTTATCCAACAGATCATCAAGACCAATTCCCTGCAGTAACAGCTTTTCCCTGAAGCTGGTGAGAATCCGCCGTATGCGATGATCAGCCGCTTTTTCTGTCATTCCTGTCAGTTGCCCGATCTCGGCAAAACTTTTCGGTTCCTCTTCGTCCCCGGCAGGAAAACGCATTCTCAACATAATCAGCTCTTCACCTGAAAGTCCGCTGATAAAGTCATGCAGCACCCTGTCCCGCAGGTGCTGCCTCTCCACGTCAGCCAGATGTTCATCCTGCAGCGGCTGCGCATCAACAAGGGTGTAGCAGATATCTCCCTGTTCATCATCAGAATCAGCTTCAATGATTACTTTGGGCATATCCGGGTCTGAGACCGCTTTTTTCCTGTTTTTAAGTGCGGTGACCATTTCAAAAACCTGTTCAAGAGAACAGGTTGCATCCTTCTCGCGCAGAAGCCACTCATGGGCAGCTTCAACGCTGAACCCTTTTTCCATAACCAATTGCTGAAGCAATCTGCCGATCTCGCCATATCCGTCAATCTGTTTGCCGGGACGTATCCGTCCTGTTGCGCTGCGGTAGCGATCACGGGCCAGATTAACCACAATAGTAGTCAGGTAGGTTGTAATGCCTGACTTGCCGGTATATTCACGAAGCGCCTTAAAATCATCCTTCCGGAGTTTGTCAATCAGATCATTTAACAGTTCCTCTGCCGCTATTTCCTGTCTTGCATCAACATCTATATGGGGGCTGCCTATAAACCTTAAAGGTGATATTCCTGCCACCCTGGCGCAGCATTTACGCAGAAACTCGTAGTTATCGAACAGAAGACGATCTGGCGCATCGCTACCAGATGACAGATTTTGGTCACGTTGTTTAAAAAGGCTGGATATGCGTGTGAATTTTAATACGGGCAAGGGGTCCTGCTCGATAGATATGACATAATCACCTTTATGACCTGTAATTGTGCGAAAAATATCATTTTAACTGTAGTGGTGCAAGTACAGAAGTCTTTGTAAATGAAACTATTTTTGTTGACGAGCAGAGTCGGCTTTCATCCAATGATGCCGATTACTTTACTGCTACCCGATGATCAAGCAGCCACTTGGTAAAATCAAAGGGCTTGCTGAAAAGAGGCGATTCTTTTCATATAAAAACGATGGGGGGGCAAGCCCCCCATACGACCATAGATAAATCACAATAAATTCTATTGACAGCAGAACCCGGTTCAGCTAGTTTCCACTCCACGTAAAGGGGAGTAGCCACCGGCCGGAGAAATGGCCGACCCATGTCCGTCAATACGACCATCCGGTCCGGATATGTGACGAGAAATCGACCGCAAGACCTTTACCCCAGTGACTATTTGTGCGCTGGGGTAAAGGTCTTTTTTGTTGAGGCTCTTTCAAAAAGGTTGTCATCCCCGAATGCCTCTATCGGGGATCCAGTCTTTTTAGTCAGTTAAAATCTGGATTCCGGCTTAGAGCCTGCCGGAATGACACAATTCGGGACTTTTGCAAGAGGCTCTGTTTTTAGCCTTTTTGCCATTATCTCTGATGCATTCATTACAAGGAGTGCTACGCATGTTTAAAAACCGACTCACACCGATACTGTTTGTAATCTTCATCATTGTCCCGGCATTGAGCTACCTTATCAACTACTACACCGACTGGCTGTTTTTTGTTGAAACCGGTTTTGCATCGGTTTTTACCACAAAACTGTATGCCCAGATCGGGATAGGGCTGCTGTTCGGACTTTTCCTGTTTGCCTTTCTGGTGCCCAATTTGCTGTATGCCAACAGGGCAGAGTTCCCAAATGCCGGAGAGTACATAGAGGCCGGTACCATCAGGTTGCAGCGGAATCAGACCCTGCCGATGGTCAGGCCGATCGGCGTACTGATTGCAGCAGGGCTTGCACTTTTTGTGGGTCAGTTTGGTGCACTGCAATGGGAAAACGTCCTGCTGTTCATCAACAGGGTCAGCGTTGGCACAACTGATCCGG
>DYNH01000139.1 GCA_020721175.1 Trichlorobacter lovleyi
TATGATTAAAATAGCTGTCTGCGGCGCTGCCGGCCGCATGGGTCAACGTATCATCGTCGCTGCTACAGAGGCAGGCTGCACCATCTCCGGTGCATTGGAGCGGCCCGGACATCCGCAGCTTGGGCAGGATGCCGGTCTGATTGCCGGGATCGGTACGCTGGGGATTACTATTTCCGACAACCTTAACGCTGTGGTAGAAGGCTGCGATGTACTGATTGATTTCACTACCCCCAAGGTGTCCCTCAAAAACCTTGAGATATGCAGTATGAAGAAAAAGGCCATTGTCATTGGTTCCACAGGTTTTACTCCTGAAGAACGTATATTTGCGGCAGAACTCTGCAAAGAGACCGCTTGTGTGCTGGCCCCCAATATGTCGGTAGGGGTCAATGTCTGTTTCAAGGTGCTGAAGGATGTGGCCAAGACCCTGGGTGATGATTTTGATGTTGAGATTGTAGAACTGCATCACAACAAAAAGAAGGACTCCCCCTCCGGCACTGCGGTAAGGATGGGTGAGGTTGTGGCTGAGGCTTTGGGGCGTGATTACAACCAGGTTGCCAACTATCACCGTCAGGGAATTTGCGGCGAGCGGACAAAAGAAGAGATTGGTATGCAGGCCGTTCGCGGTGGCGATATCGTCGGCGAGCACACCGCCTACTTCATAGGTCAGGGAGAGCGGATCGAAATCTCCCACCGTGCCATGACCCGAGACATGTTCTCCCGTGGTTCTGTTCGTGCTGCAAAATGGCTTGTTAACAAGCAGCCGGGGTTGTACGACATGCAGGATGTGTTGGGTCTGAAATAGGGGAAACCGTTTTATGGAAAAGGGTGTTCAAATCATCAATATGAAAGATGACAAGGGTGACCGTGAGTACTGGATGTCTAGGACTCCTGCAGAACGGATAGATGCCATCGAGATACTACGCGAGCAGTACATGAGGTTTAAAGGCGATGTTCAGCAAGGACTTCAAAGAATTTACAGAATTGTTGAACAAACACGGCGTTGAGTATCTAGTTGTTGGAGGATACGCTGTTGGTGTACATGGTCATCCCCGCTATACTGGTGATATTGATTTCTGGATAAAACCTTTAAGAGACAATGCTGTAAAGTTGTTGGTGGCTGTCTCCGAATTCGGTATGACAGCCGTCAATGTATCTGCTGAGGATTTGATTTTGCCCGGCAAAGTTTTTCAGCTTGGCCGTCAGCCCTACCGTATTGACATCCTCAATACTATTGATGGTGTTGAATTTGACGGATGCTATAAACGACGCGCTAACTTTGTACTTGAAGGTGTGCCGATCCCGTTCATCGGACTTGACGATTTGAAACAAAACAAGCGAGCCAGCGGAAGGCATAAAGACCTGGCAGACCTTGAAGTCCTTGAATCAACACGAGAAGAAGGAGAGTAAAACATGGCAAAAATCAATGACAACTATCTGAAACTTAAAGCTGGCTACCTGTTTCCTGAAATCGGCCGCCGTGTACGTGAGTTCACATCAGCCAACCCGGATGCAAAAGTTATCCGTCTGGGTATCGGCGACGTCACCCGCCCTCTGGCACCGGCTGTACTAAAGGCATTCCACGATGCAGTGGATGATCTGGCCACCACCGAAAATTTCGCCGGTTACGGCCCGGAACAGGGCTATGACTGGTTAATTAATACCATTATCGAGAAATCCTACAAGCCTCTGGGTGTTGATCTAAAGACCTGGGAGATGTTCATCTCCGACGGCTCCAAGTGCGACTGCGCCAACATCCTGGATATCTTTGCCCTGGACAACGTGGTGGCCATCGGTGACCCGGTCTATCCAGTCTATAATGACACTAACGTGATGATCGGCCGCACCGGCGAGGCCGATGACAAGGGGTACTACCATAACATCGTCTACCTGCCCTGCACCGAGGCCAACAATTTCATCCCAGCCCTGCCCACAAGTAAGGTGGACATCATCTACCTCTGCTTCCCCAACAACCCTACCGGCGCAGTGGCAGGCAAGGCAGAACTGAAGAAGTGGGTTGATTACGCCAATGCCAACGACGCAGTGATCTTCTTTGACGCTGCCTACGAGGCGTTCATCACTAATCCAGATATTCCCCACTCCATCTACGAAATTGAGGGTGCCAGGAAATGCGCCATAGAGTTCCGATCATTCTCCAAGACCGCCGGCTTCACCGGAGTACGCTGCGGCCTGGTTGTAGTGCCTGAGGAGGTGATGGGCACCACTGCCAGTGGGGGCAAGTACAGCTTCAACAAGCTCTGGTTGCGCCGCACCACCACCAAGTTTAATGGCGCCTCCTATCCGGTCCAGCGTGCCGCCGCAGCCGTTTACAGCGATGAGGGATGGGCACAAACAAAAGAGATTATTGACTACTATATGGAGAACGCCCGAATCATCCGTGAAGGCTTGACTGAAGCTGGCGTCACCTGCTACGGCGGAGTTGATGCCCCCTACATCTGGCTCAAGACCCCCGGCGGAATGAGTAGTTGGGACTTTTTTGACAAGCTGCTGAATGAATGCAATGTAGTTGGCACCCCAGGAAGCGGTTTCGGACCCAGCGGTGAAGGATTCTTCCGCTTGTCGGCCTTCGGCCATCGTGAGAATGTGATTGAGGCGGTGGAAAGGATCAAGAAAAACCTGAAGTAATTGAACTTTAAGGGCGCCGGAAACGGCGCCCTTTTCTATGAAACTTTATAACTACTCAGCATAATATGCAGAGCTTGCCAAAAAAGTCTGTCATCCCCGAATGCCTATATCGTGGATCCAGTCTTTTCAGTCAGTTAAAATCTGGATTCCGCCTTAAATCCTGCAGGAATGACATAATTCGGGACTTTTGAAAGAGACTCTTATTGAAAGCAATTTAAGATATTTTCACTGTAAGGGCCGCATTCTGAACCATGCAGTGACTTGCGTTCCGGGTATGCTGTCTGGTCAATTAAAAGGAAACCACGGATAATTGCCGGTACAAGCGCCCCTGCATGGACGCTTCCCAGCCCGGGGATGAATTCAAGAAACGGTACGTGATCAACATTTGTCTGTTTTTGCCATTCCGTGACTGCAACGGAGGTGTTTTTGTAAGGCACCAGATCGTCCAGAAAGTTGTGAAAAAATACAAACTTTGATGTGGATGCAGGTACCCAGCCATAGACAGAGTCATTTGCCCTCAGTGCCTTGTATACAGTGCTGTCTGTGCTGTTTAGTTCCTTTATGAAATCAGAGGTAAGAATGCTTCTGGGGCCTTCATATGGTTGAACCAGCTTGATATAGTTGTTGATCTCAGCCCCTTTGTAACTTCCATCCAGTCTGGTGTAAAGATTGGGATTAAACGGTTCCTGTTTTTTTGTATCTGGATTTGTGACAGTGGGATTTACGACTGCCTTTTCAAAGGCAAGCACAGGTATGGTAGAGCTGTAGGCAGCTCCATAACCTGCTATCACATATGGAAGGAAATATGGTGCGCTGAATTTTGCATCAGCATTAAGCATCACGCCACGCATTACTTCGGAAAGCGAATGTGGGCCATCAAGCGGGGCAACTGTTTTCAGTTTGTATTCAGTACTAAAATTCTGCTGAACATCCTGGGCTGTCACAACAGTTGCATACCCACCTTCAGAATAACCGGTAAGATACAACTCACCATTCCAGGCAGCACTGCGCCCCTCATTTATCAGATGCTGTCGTGTTGCCTGCATCATGGCTGTCACAACCGGCCCCAGGGTTTTGGTGCAGTATGGATGTACATCATGGTTATCACCTAACCCCGGATAATCGGCAACCACTGTTATATAGCCGGCTCGTCCCAGGATCAGTGCAAGTGGTATGGTCATCTGATCATCAGCCAGTATCTGATCCTTACCAAGTCCGAAGTTACTTGGAGACATCTTGCGCAGAACCTGTGTTGGATGCTGATAAGCAAGCATTGGAAACTTACGGCCTGGATCATTGGCATCTTTAGGAATCACCAGCAGACCGGTCAACCCCTTGTATCCGGCACCATCATATCTGATTTTGTATACGTCAATATCATTAGACATATATTTTTTGAAAAAATTCAGGATATTGTCAATAATGCCCTTAAATTCCTGTTGAGTAGCAGTGGGTTCGCCTCCCATTGTACTGCTTAGTCCAGTCATTTCTGTCAGAGATTTCTCAAGGGCACTCTGTAACTGTAATGCTGTAAGACTGGCTGTCTTTGAGGCGCTAACAAGCGGGTAAGAACTTACCGGATAAGCAGGATTTGATGAATCACTACCGCAACCATACAAGGCTGCAAGCAGCATGGTAACGATTAAAACAATACCGTATCTGATTGACGCTTTCATTGAAACCTCCTCTTTTTCAAATAATCGTAATTACTTTATTTTAGCTTTAACCCTGGCAGTTTTCTTGCCCTTTTTTAAAAACCTGTTAACCCCCTGATTATGTTCATCCAGAGTTCTGGAAAACTGGTGGGTTCCATTCTTGCGGGCTACAAAATAGAGATAATCAGTGCTGGCTGGCTGCAGCACCGCCTTTATAGAATCCAGTCCGGGATTTCCAATTGGTCCAGGCGGCAATCCCCTGATCTTGTATGTATTGTAAGGACTGTTTCTCTGTAAATCCTGCTTTGTGACTTTGCAGTCAAAGACCTTAAAACCATATATGGCTGTAGGATCACTCTGTAGCGGCATCCCTATTCGCATACGGTTTAAAAATACAGATGCGATCAAAGGTTTTTCTTCTTGGGAAACAGCCTCTCTTTCTATAATTGAGGCAAGTATCACAACCTGAAGTAAAGACAAGCCACTATTATGAACAAGCTCATCTATTTTATCTGTTCTGCGCCTAAACTCATGAACCATTTCTCTTATCAGACCAGCCTCATCCAGATCAAATCCAACCTGATATGTTCCTGGAAAAAGATATCCTTCAACCGTGTTTGCAGTTATTCCTAGTTCTGATAACAGCCCGCGATCCGAACAGGCAGCCAGAAAATCAGACTTTTCAAACAAACCTTCGCGTTCCAGAAGTTCTGCTGCCTGGTAGATGGAATAACCTTCAGGCAAAGTAAATTTAAAGGCATCGGTCTGCCCGCTGGACAGTTTTACAAGTATCGCAGAAGGCAGCATTGAATCTGGTATACGATAATCACCAGCCATTATCTTGCGATCCACCCCCCTTAATCTTGCAACTATCTGCAAATGCAGGCTGCTGCGTATCATTCCAGCCTGTTCAAGCTCTCTGGCAACAGTATAAAAATCTGCTCCCCGTGGAACTGTAAGGCCATAGACCTGTTTGCCATCACCAGCAGGCAGATACAAAAGCAACAGATACCAGACAAGAACAGCCGATAGAGATATTCTAAAAAACCAGATAAGTAATCTGACTAAAGAGGTAGATTTTATGGATAGCATCTGGTGCATGGCATAATAGTACGGTCTTTAATTCTCAGGTCAAGCACAAAGAAAAGCACCAGCATTTCATTTTGCCATATCTCCGATATAGGCATTCGGGTAGATTAGGGAACAGTTCACCCTGCCCCCCTCATCAAACCGGACGTGCAGTTTTCCCGCATCCGGCTTTCCGATGTTCTTCACTACAAGGCATGCGCTTTCTTCCAACCTGCTGTTATCGGCACTTTGTACAAGCAGATTATACTGGCTGATCACCGCGTTGAGAATGCCGTTATCCAGAAAGTAATACTTGGCCTTGCTGGTCACTTGGTTGCGCAGGTTACGGCTAAACCCGCCCACACGCTCCAGCACGAACCCTTTTTCCAATATATCCAGGTAGCGGGTAACGGTTTTGGCATCCAGACCCACCTGGCTTGCCAGTTCGTTCAGCGACACCTCACTTCCCACCTGAAAGGCCACCAGCTTCAGAAGCTCAAGCATAGGACGCGGGGCCTTGATCCGCTCAAGGGCCAGAATGTCCTTCATTGGTTTGCAAAGCATCAAGACATCTATTTTGTAACAAACTGTATTTACTGAGTTTTATTATTTCAAGCACTTTGAGTGTATT
>DYNH01000140.1 GCA_020721175.1 Trichlorobacter lovleyi
ACTCCGGAGGACTTCAAAGGGAGTTTCTTCTTCTGACTCATCAAAAAAATGGCTGATTCTTACATCTAAAAAATGGGCAATCTTGGAAAGGGTTGCAATGGGGGGAGAAATATTGTTGTTTTCTATCTGGGAAATAAGGGCTGTTGAAAACCCCGTTTCATTTGCGACATCTTGAAGCGTCAGTTTTTTCGTACGGCGCAGCTCCCTGATCTTGGCTCCAATATTATATTCTAGCATGATTATTCCTGTGATTTAAACTCTATGCCTGATCTGTAACCCTTTAGCAGGTATACTATGATCAGTAATCTATTCACAAAAACAGCGGTTGTCTGGTTGGCCTGTTTAGCTAAAATAAAATAGTTAATTTAAAATAAAAGTCAAATAGATAATTTTTTATTTTAACAAATTTTAAGGAGTGGCCTGGTTTCATGTATGAAAATCATGCTGTCTGGCTGACAGAGACGCGACACAGGTTTTTTGAGCCATTTGAAACGGTTTGACTGGATTCTGTAAGCATTTACTACTTTACATTCCCGGTGTTGTTCATTATTCTTCCCAATCCATTCGTATCTTCTAAGACTAGCGAGAGTTCATGAATATCAGCAGGATTCGTAATTTTTCAATCATTGCCCACATTGACCACGGTAAATCCACCCTGGCTGATCGTTTGCTTGAGTATACCGGCGCTTTGTCTGCACGCGAAATGCAGGACCAGTTTCTGGACAAGATGGATCTTGAAAGGGAACGGGGAATTACCATCAAGGCCCAGACCGTTCGCCTTGATTACACGGCTGATGACGGTAATGAGTATATTCTTAACCTGATCGATACCCCTGGCCATGTTGACTTCACCTACGAGGTATCCCGTTCTCTGGCTGCCTGCGAGGGTGGTTTGCTGGTGGTGGATGCCTCTCAGGGGGTTGAAGCCCAGACCCTTGCCAACGTCTATCTCGCACTGGATATCAATCTTGAAGTTTTCCCGGTGTTGAACAAGATTGACCTGCCGGCAGCCGAGCCGGAGAGGGTTAAACATGAGATTGAGGAGATCATCGGGATTGACGCCCATGATGCGGTGCTGGCCTCTGCCAAGGAGGGAATTGGTACCCGCGAGATTCTTGAAGAGATTGTGAAGAAGATACCTCCTCCAAAGGGTGATGCATCGGCTCCCCTCAAGGCGTTGCTGTTTGACTCCTGGTATGATCAGTATCAGGGGGTGATCATTCTGGTGCGACTGTTTGACGGTACCCTGAAAAAGGGCGACAAGATTCAGCTTGTATCAACCAACAAGGCCTATGAGGCGCTCAAGATAGGGATTTTTGCTCCGGTAATGGTTGAAGTGCCGCAGTTGACTGCCGGTGAGGTTGGTTTTGTGATTGCAGGCATCAAGGATGTGGCTGATGCCAAGGTTGGAGATACGGTGACCCTGGTACACCGGCAGTGTGCCGTACCGCTGGATGGTTTTAAAGAGGTCAAGCCGATGGTCTTTTCAGGCCTCTATCCGATTGACACAGCCCAGTATGAGCAGTTGCGTGACGCTCTGGCCAAACTCAAGCTGAATGATTCCTCATTCTCCTTTGAACCGGAGACCTCTGTTGCCCTTGGTTTCGGATTTCGGTGTGGATTCCTTGGCCTTCTGCACATGGAGATTATTCAGGAACGGTTGGAACGGGAGTTCGGGCTGGACCTGATTACCACAGCGCCGACAGTTGTCTACCGGGTGCATAAAATGAGTGGCGAAGTATTCTCCATTCAGAGTGCCAATCAGATGCCTGAACTGCAGAGTACGGAGTATCTTGAAGAACCTTTTATCCTTGCACACATTCATGTGCCGAATGAGTTTGTCGGCGGTGTACTGGCACTTTGTGAGGATAAGCGCGGCGTCCAGCGCGAGATCAAGTATCTGACACAAACCCGTGTCATGATTATCTATGAATTGCCCTTGAATGAAATCGTGCTTGATTTTTACGATCGCCTCAAATCGATTACCAAAGGTTATGCCTCCCTTGATTATGAGCATCTGGAGTATCGGCGCAGCGACCTGGTCCGTATGAATGTCATGATCAACGGAGAAGTTGTTGATGCCTTGTCCCTGATCCTGCACCGTGATAAAGCGTATTTTCGCGGTCGCGATCTGGTCTCCAAGATGAAGGAGCTTATTTCACGCCAGATGTTTGAGGTGGCTATTCAGGCCGCCATAGGCAGCAAGATTATTGCCCGTGAAACCGTCAAGGCCATGCGCAAGGATGTGTTGGCCAAATGTTATGGCGGTGATATTACCCGAAAGCGCAAATTGCTTGAAAAACAGAAGGAAGGTAAAAAAAGGATGAAAAACGTCGGTAATGTCGAGTTACCCCAGGAGGCGTTTCTGGCCATCCTCAAGGTTGATTGACAGAGAGAGAGAAAGGGAATTCATGGCTGATCAGAACGAACACCGGCAGACTTATGAGTTGAAAAAAAAGAGTCTCTGGCGCGAATATAGCGAATCAATTGTCATTGCTGTTCTCCTTGCGTTGGTGATCAGAACCTTCGTAGTACAGGCGTTTAAAATCCCCTCCGGCTCTATGGAGGACACCCTGTTGATCGGTGATCATTTGCTGGTTAACAAATTTATCTATGGCACCAAAATTCCTTTCACGGATTCGCAGGTCATAAAACTGAGAGATCCGCAGCGGGGTGACGTGGTGGTGTTTGAATATCCTGAAGATCCCCGCAAGGATTTTATCAAGCGGGTGATCGGTCTGCCTGGCGATGTTGTTGAGGGCAAGGATAAGAAGGTCTACGTAAATGGCACAGTGTATGAAAACCCCCATGAAGTTCATAAAGAACTTGAAATGATACCCAAAGAGCAGAATCCACGCGATACGTTTGGACCGGTTCTGGTGCCTGAAAATTCCTATTTTGTGATGGGAGATAACCGGGACCGCTCGTACGACAGCCGTTTCTGGAAGTTTGTGAGGCGTGATCAGCTGAAAGGGTTGGCCTTTATCAAATACTGGTCCATTGATGGGCCGTGGTACAAATTCAATATCCGCTGGAGTAATATCGGGCGGTTGATTAACTAACTACACTGGAGGACTGCGTATATGGATACACTGGGAAACTGGAAGCGTTCGGATTATTGCGGCGCACTGACGGCAAAGGATATCGGTCGTGAAGTAATACTGATGGGGTGGGCTCTGCGCCGCCGTGATCACGGCGGTCTGATCTTTATTGATCTGCGGGACCGTGAAGGGATCGCCCAGATTGTCTTTGACCCTGAAGTGAACGGCGTAGCCCATCAGGTTGCTGAAGGGGTGCGCAGTGAATATGTACTGGCGGTCAAAGGCACGGTGATTCCCCGGCCCGAAGGAACCGTCAACCCCAACATGAAGACTGGTGAAGTGGAGATTCAGGTGGCAGAATGCAAGCTGTTGAATCGCTCCAAACCACTGCCGTTCATGCTGGATGAACATAGTGAAGTAAACGAGAATATCCGCCTCAAGTATCGTTATCTGGATATGCGTCGTCCCCAGTTGGCCCAGAATCTGATCCTGCGTCATCAGGTGGCCCAGGTGACCCGGCAGTATCTGACTGAAAATGGTTTTCTGGAGTTGGAAACTCCGTTTCTGACCAAATCAACGCCTGAAGGGGCCCGTGACTTTCTGGTGCCATCCCGGATAAATCAGGGCCAGTTTTATGCCTTGCCGCAGTCCCCTCAGATTTTCAAGCAGATTCTGATGATTTCAGGTTTTGACCGTTATTTTCAGGTTGTACGCTGCTTCCGCGATGAAGACCTGCGGGCTGACCGCCAGCCGGAGTTTACCCAGATTGACTGCGAGATGTCTTTTATTGACCGGGAAGATATCATCACGGTCATGGAGGGTTTGATCGCACGGATTTTTAAACAGGCAAAAGGTGTTGAGGTACAATTGCCGGTGGAACGGATGACGTATCAGGAGGCGATCCGCCGTTTCGGCGTTGATAATCCTGACCTGCGCTTTGGCCTGGAGCTGGTAGACCTGACCGATATTGTTAAAGGCTCCGGCTTTAAAGTGTTTTCAGATGTTGCAGCAAACGGTGGTATCATCAAGGGAATTAATGCCAAGGGCTGTGCTGCCTTTTCCCGCAAGGATATTGATGATCTGACCAATTTTGTAGCCATCTATGGTGCCAAAGGTATGGCCTATGTCAAGGTTACTGCCGAAGGCTGGCAGTCTCCGATCACCAAATTTTTCAATGAAGCTGAGATAGCTGCCATGAAGGATGCCTTTAACGCTGAAGAAGGTGACCTGCTGCTGTTTGTGGCGGACAAGCCCAAGGTGGTTCATGACTCGCTTGGTAAGCTGCGCAACCAGTTGGCCTCTCAACTGAAACTGACCAGCCCGGATCTGTTCCGCTTTGTCTGGATCACTGACTTCCCGCTGTTTGAATGGGATGAGGAGGACAAGCGCTGGTGTGCGGTGCATCACCCCTTTACTGCGCCGATGGATGAGGATGTTGACTTTGTCGAGTCTGATCCGGCCCGCTGCCGGGCCAAGGCCTACGATCTGGTACTGAACGGTAATGAGATTGGTGGAGGTTCCATCCGGATCCATCAGGAACAGGTACAGTCGCTGATGTTCAAGATGCTGGGACATTCTGAAGAAGACAAACGGGCCAAGTTCGGCTTCCTGCTGGATGCTCTGGAGTATGGTACGCCTCCCCATGGCGGGATCGCCTTTGGTATGGACCGTTTGATTATGCTCTTGACCGGATCCGACTCGATTCGTGATGTCATCGCGTTCCCCAAGACCCAGAAGGGAACCTGCCTGATGTCCGAAGCGCCTTCGCCGGTTGATACCAAACAGTTGCGCGAACTGGGTGTGCGTCTGGCAACACCGGCCGGGACACCTGGCGTGTAAGTGCATGCTCACTCTGCTGCGTTGCATACTGCTGTCTCTCTTGCTTGCTACTATTGCAGGTTGCGGCAGTCATGATCCAGCCTGGCGAGTGAAGGCAAAGCTTGTCTTGCTTCAACTGGATGAAGAAAACGCGGACGGGTCTCATCCTGATGATTACGCAAGTATCAGTAAGATCTATCAACAGGGTGAAGATTTATTCAGTAAACAGTTGACAAAACATGCAGCGGACAAGCTTTTTATTCTGACCTACCAGAAGGGGCTGCTGCTGAAACATGAGGTGCGGCTGTATCACGAGCGGGTCAAGGAAGAAGCCCTTCAGAAGGAGATAGAAGAGCGGGCCATTAAAGAGGAAGAGTTGCGTGCCCGTTTGGAAGCCGAGCGTAAGCGTCAGGAAGAATTGCTGGAGGCCCAGAAAAACCTGCAGCGGAAAGCTGCTGCATATAGCGATATTTCTGGCGGTGAAGGCAGTAAGCAGGTTAGGGAGCCAACCACGTACACAGTGCGTCGGGGTGAAACATTGCCCCAGATTGCTGCCCGACCGGAACTTTATAATGATGTAGCGCTCTGGCCGCTGATCTATCGTGCTAACCGTGATCAGATACGAGATCCGTATCAACTCTGGCCGGGACAGGTTTTGAAGATCCCACGCAGCTTCAGTCGTGATGAAGCCCTTGAGGCGCGTAGGCAAGCACACCGGCGTGGACGTTAATCTACAGTGTTTTTTAGCATAAATAAACCTTTTGCGGGCTTTGACAGAGTTTCGCTAAATATAAAAAAATGAAACGATTTCCCCTTGACAGGTCTGGTCCTTTTGCATACTGTATACACGATTTTTAGGTAGAGTAGTCTATACTGATCGTAACATCCTGCAATCAGTATATTGAATTCCATATATACTAAAAAACAAGGAGAGAACATGACAACAGAAACAGCAAAAATTATCTGGTCAAAGATTGACGAAGCACCTGCACTTGCAACCTACTCTCTACTTCCTATCGTTAATGCATTCACCAAAGCAGCCGGTGTTGTTGTTGAAACACGAGACATCTCTGTAGCGGGCAGAATTATCGCCAACTTCCCTGACTATCTGACTGAAGCGCAGCGGATGCCGG
>DYNH01000141.1 GCA_020721175.1 Trichlorobacter lovleyi
ACAGGCTCGAGAGAGGATTAGGGTGCTGGAGCAGTAACAATAATCAGGGGCCAGGAGCAAGAAAGACAGGGGCAAGTAGCAAGGGGCAAGGCTGTATTACTAGCTGGCAGACTTCCAGAGCCGCCATCCGGCACGGCGGTTTGGCTTTTTACGCTTTAAAATTTCTTCTGCGGCTATTTTAATCTGTTTTTCTTCAATAACCTTTTTGCCTTCCAGAAAACCTACCATTAATCCACGTGAAGCTATCATATTAATCATACGGGGGATACCCCCGGACAACTGATAGATCAACTGGACTGACCTGAAGCTGAAGATGGAGCCGCTTGTTGCACCGGCACGGTGAAGGCGGGTGATCAGGTAGTCTCCTGTGGCCTTGTCTGAAAGATTGGTAAGTGCGGATCTGACCGCTATCCGCTGGTTTAGCTGGCGCAAATGTGGCTCATCTAACTTTGCCTCCAGTTCCAGTTGACCAACCAGGATTATTTGTAACAGCTTGTGTTTTTCAGTTTCAAGGTTAGACAGCAGGCGCAATTCTTCCAGGGTGTTATCCGGCAACTGCTGAGCCTCATCAACCACAATCGCAACCCGTTTTCCGGCTGCTGCCTGCTCCAGCAGAAAATCTCTGAATTCCTTGATCATGTCGTTTTTATTACCGGAAAGGGGATAAATTACCCCCAGATCATCCAGCACTGCCTGAAGGAACTCTTCAGATGTCAGGCGCGGGGTCATAACCAGGGCTATCTCTGCCTGGGTCTGCCATTTATTGATAAAAATTCGCAGCAGGGTGGTCTTGCCGGTACCTGGTTCTCCTGTAAGTAAGTAGAATCCTTCACGGTTGTTCATTATGTAGTCAAGGGAGAGCAGGGCGTTGGCATGTTCAGTATATGGGTAGTAATAGTTGGGGTCCGGCGTTAGTCCGAAGGGGTCTTCTTTAAGTTGATAGAAGTCAAGGTAGGATGGACTCATAATTTATCCTGTGTTTTCAGGTTTATTGTTTTCCGACAGTAGAAACAAGATCATATACCGGTAAAAGCAGTCCCATGATGATAATGGCAAACAGCAGGCCGATCAAACCAATAACAACCGGTTCTATGATTTTGCCAAGCTTTTCAGAGATATCATCCAGTTTTTTAAGGTAATGGGTCGAAAGGAAACGGAATTGGTTGTCCAGCGAGCCACTGCTCTCGCCAATACCCACCAGACGTACAACCAGAGTTGGAAATACGGGATGTTTCTTGAGGGCATCGGCAATGGTACTGCCGTAGGTAATATCTTCACGGACTTCATTTATAGCCTGTTTAAATACCAGATTGTGCATCACATCAGCAATAATTCCCAGGGTACGGTCTACAGTCAGTCCGGCAACGATAAGAATCCTCATCTGCTCTGCAAATAGCGCCAGCAGCCGGTTGTAATCAATCAGGCTGTAGATCGGCAATTTAAGTTTGATCTTGTCTATCTGGTAACAGGCCTTTTGGTTCTTTCTGAGCAGTTTGTAGAGCATCCAGGCTGCAACAATGATAACCGGAATCAGATACCAGTATTTCTGGGTATAACTGCTGGCTAACATCAGGATGCGGGTCAGCAGCGGCAGCTTGACACCCATCCCCTTGATGGTGCCGATGATCTTGGGTAACACAAATACCAGCCAGAAGATCAGGGCACCGCCAGTGGCAACAATGGCAAAGGCAGGGTAGATCAGGGCCCGTTTAATGGAAGAGCTAAGGTCCTCCATCCGCTGCAGGTGTTCTGCCACGTCTGCCAGACTTTTCTCAAACATTCCGGTTTCCTCGCCTACCCTTACCAGACGAATGAATATGTCAGGAAAAATATCGGCATGTCGTTCAATGGAATCTGAAAAGGTGGAACCCTGTTCAATATCCTGCTTTAGTGCCGAGAGGGTTGACTGAAGGGTGGCGTTAGGGGTGGCATCCAGAATATCACCTAGTGCCATGGTGATCGGGATACCTGCCCCCACCATTACCGAGAGGTTACCTGCCAGCTCGATAATCTCAATCCGTTTGATCCGTTGTCGCAGAAACTTTTTTTTAAATCCGGCAAACAGGCTGCTGCTCTGGCGCAGGGTAAGCAGATAGTACCCCCGCGCAGCCAGTACCATAGAGGCCGCTTCAGCCGACTCGGCCTCAAGGTATCCCTTAAGCTGGCGGCCGTTGGGATCAACTGCCCGATAGCTGAAGCTGGTCATCCGGCAACCCTCATGACTTCCTCAATCGTGGTAAGTCCTTCCATGGCCTTGCGCAGGCCATCCTCAAGCAGGGTTGTCATGCCGTGCTTTTTAGCCATGGCCAGTATATTACCTGTGGATGCCCCTTCAAAGACCATCTGGCGCAGATGATCGTTTAAAATCAGCACTTCACAGATGGAAAGTCTACCGCTGTAGCCGGTATGGTTACACTTTTTGCATCCGGCACCACGGTAGGTCAGGTGTTTGTCAATATTGTGACTTGCAAGGATTTCATTTTCATCTTTTGTTGTGTGGTATTCAGTCTTGCAGGAAGGGCAAATCTTGCGTACCAGGCGTTGGGCTATTACGGCTGTGAGGGCTGATGAAAGCAGGAAGGCGTCCAGCTTAAGATCCAAAAGGCGCGGGATGGCGGTAACGGCATCATTGGTATGGATGGTGGACAGCACCAGGTGACCGGTGATGGCTGCCCTGACCGCAATCTGGGCTGTCTCTTCATCGCGTATCTCCCCAAGCAGCATTACGTCCGGGTCCTGGCGCATGAAGTTACGGGCTGCCAAGGCAAAGTCAAAGCCGGCCTTTTCGTTAACCTGGGTCTGTTTGACGAAACTGAGCCGGTATTCAACTGGATCCTCTACCGTCAATATGTTGCGCTCCAGGCGATTCAGTTCCCGCAGTGCGGCATAAAGTGTGGTTGTCTTGCCGCTGCCGGTCGGGCCGGCTATCATGATTATGCCAAATGATTTATGGAACAGTTGGCGGACATGCCGGATGATGTCCGGTGTCATTCCCAGGGAATCAAGGCGTAGAAGTGGTCCGGTACCAGCCAGCAACCTCAGTACCAGATTTTCGCCAAAGATGGTTGGAACAGTGGAAACCCGGATATCAATACGCTTGGATAGGAATTCAAATGTGAAGGAACCGTCCTGCGGCAGGCGCTGTTCCGCAATATCTAACTGTGACAGAACCTTGATGCGTGATATCAGGCCGGTGTGGGCCTGTTTCTGGATGCAGTGGCCGTGCTGCAGAACGCCATCTATTCGGTAGAATACATTGGTGACATCATCAGAGGGCGAAATATGGATGTCGGTAGCCAGTTTTCGTATGCCGTCCATTATAATCAATTCAATCAGTTCTGCTATGGTTGCGCCGGGAATAGCCCCAGTTGCCTGTTTGAGCGTGGCTATAATCTTCTCCATCCGTCCCTGAATCGGGTGGGTGAAGAAGAAGTAGGATTTTTCCAGGGTTTCCTGATAGTGGTCGCTATCTACCAGAAACACCCGTGGCTGCTTTCCGGTCAGTTTGGTTACCATGTCAATCGCAACAATATTGCTGGGATTGGTGATACCAATGGCCAGACGGTCATCCTCAACAAGCGCAAGCGGGATCAAGCCGGTTTTCTCTGCTATCTCCTTGGGGATCATGCGTAAGGCATCTTCTTCTGGCAGTACCTCGCTAAGATCAATAAAGTCTATACCGGATTGCATGGCAATGGTGCGGGCAAATTCGGTGGCAGTGACAAATCCCAGCTTGATCAGCAGGTCTCCCAGGATGGCTCCGGTTACTTTCTGATGTTCCAGAGTAATCTTGAGTTCGTGATCCGTGATTAGTCCATTTGCTTTAAGCAGTTCACCAATTTTGACAGGGGCTGCCATTCAATTGCTCCTAACGGTCATTCTCAATTATATAAGGCTGCAACACCACAACCAGTTCTGTCCGTGTATCCTGGTAATCCTTGCGGGTAAAGAGGGTTCCCAGCCAGGGGATATCGCCAAGTAAAGGTATCTTGCTGTCGTTCATCATGTTTTTGTTTGATATCAGACCGCCTATCACGATCATATCACCGTTGCGAACCTTGACGGTTGTGGAAAGCTCGCGCAGGTCAACCGTTGGCACCTGAATTGTTGTCTCATTTGATGTTCCTGCACCGATCTTAACCGGATCAAGTTTTACAAGCTGTGAGATAATTGGCGTGACGGTCATACTGATTTCACCCTTGCTGTTGATAGTGGGGGCCAGGCCGAGCATCATGCCTGACAACACGTTTCCGGTGTCCACAGTAAAGGTGGTGAGAGGTGTTGTTCCTGTGGATGTTGTGCTGGTAACCTTGGCAACAAAATTTTCGTTACGGCCAACCGAAAGCAGGGCAGTCTGGCCATTCATAACGTTAATGCGCGGGTTTGAGAGGGTCTTGACCTCGCCCTGTTTTTGCAGTGCGTCCAGCACACCAGAGATAGTCCCTTTGCTGCCGCTGGTGATGGCGCCGATCCGGAAGCTGGATGACTTGGCGTCAAGGCTTGCGCTTAGGGTTTTTGCACCCAGCGCACCAAAACCGCCGCCAAGCTGGCCGAAGTTTTCAATGTTTGAAAGGAATGACCAGTCTATGCCAAAGGTAAGGCTGTCATTCAGTTGCACCTCGATAATCCTTGCCTCTACAAGTACCTGACGATTGAGGGCTGCCTTGATATTGTTGAGATATCTTTCGACCCCCATCAGGTTTTTTCTGGTTGCAGTGACTACAATGGTTCCAGTCAGGCGGTTTACCACAAAATGCTGCTGCGGGGCGTTTGTGGGTGACGTGTTTGCCTGAACCGGAGGGGCAGCACCAGCGCCGGCAGTTGTAGTTGCTTCCTGCTTTTGAATAAGGGTTGCCAACGATTTTTCCAGATTTTCCCAAAAGTCGAAGGCCTTGCTATCAGACTTGATGCTCTGGGTGATGGTGCCCTTCATGTTACTCGATCCACCAGAACCTGATGAACCTGATGAGCTGGTACTGCCTGTTCCGCCTGAACCTGATGATGTAAGTCCGGCAGCAGATCCGAGAATATCACCACCGACATCAACCGTAAATCCCTGCACCATTGCCGGGTGCCCCAGTTCAAAAACCCTGGTGCCGGTGGCCTCAACCGACAGGATGTTGTCTTGTATGGTGTAAAAATAGTCAGCAGAATTGAGGATGGTGGCAAGTGCGTCATCGGCAGTTACTTTTTTAAGAGTGATGGTGATGTTACGGTCCTGTTGTACTCCGTCATTAATAACCAGGTTCAGGCCTGCAGCATCGGCGATCACATGCAGGATATCCCCAAGAGCGCTGTTGCGGGCCTGGATGTTGACCAGTCTGGTTTTGGCCGGAGAGATATCATCACTGACCGGCTGGTAGTCAGGCATCTTTAGTGCCGGTTTTGATGTAACCGCCTTTAACTCCTTGATATTATCTTTGACAAACGGTTCGCTTGGCTTTACCGGTGCTACCATGGGAATGTCACTGGCCGGTCGGGGAGCTACAGGTGGTCTGTTGGCGCATGCAGTCAGGCCGAAAGACATTGCTGTTACAATAGCGGCAAGTATCAAAAAGTTTATGATTATTCCAGTTTTAGCCATTTGGTTCCCTTTGGGTTCCTGATCAGTACCCGGTTGTGTTCTATTTGTTCTACAGTCCAGCCGCGCACTTCCGATCCTGTTTTTACCATGCGACCACCAATGATAGCCATGCTTTTGTCACCGTCATACAGAATAAATGATACTGTTGGCAGAGGCTCTGCCGGTGTTTTTACAGACTTTCCTGTTGTTATTGCAGGTGATGGTGATACCGGCAGTGGCGCGGCCTTAAGGGGTAGATGCAGCGGTGTATCCTGCCAGGTTTTGTGCGCTACTTCAAACTGGATCGGACTGAATGTGTATGCAGATTGCTCAATATTGTTCAGCGCCGGCTTGAATTTAACCTTTTTGTACACCAACAGCGGCACCATCAGTGAACAGGCAGCGGCAAGCAACATCAGGGCTGTTGA
>DYNH01000142.1:0-1449 GCA_020721175.1 Trichlorobacter lovleyi
CTATGTAATATAGTTTTTCGGTAACTGTCCATATCTGCCTGAAAAACAGTCCAAAGTGCCGTCCTGAACAGAGTGAAGGAAATGTTTTCAGGTTTGTGAAGCTAAAAAGGCCACATCAGATCCTTCGTTGTCACTCAGGATGACAGCAATCTGGAATATGTTGGATAGTTACGCTTCTCGATGAAAAACTGTAGAGTGCGCAGATCGTTTTTACCTAAGCGGCATAGCCGGAACCTGGTGTATAAATACCAGATTAATCGGCTTTATTAAATTGTACCAGCTTTGATAGAAAGGGGCTAACCTAATGAGAAGTCTGGAATTGTCTTTAAAACATCTACTATTTTTTGTAACCATTTTCTGCTGTATGGCAAGACCTGCAGCCGCCCTTGATCCTGCGGTTGCAAAGGTATATCTGGATCAGTTCAAGAAAAACGTTGGCTCCAGTGTTGAGACCCTGGCCATCATGGGGGGGGAAGACGGGGCATCGGGCGGGCTGTATTCATTTGATAATGATCAATCAGATATGTCTATTACAAAGGCCGGTGGTCGCGGAATAATTGGTAATCCTGATGATTTTGATTTTAGCGACAACAGCATTCACTGGCTTCCGCTTCTGGGAGGTTCAATAGGCTATTCCGAGATTGAAAGCAAATTTACCAATACGCCTGCCCTTGTCGGCAATCATACCACCTATATCAGTTTTGCCATGGGATTTGAGGCAGGGGCAAGGATTTACCTGAACAAGGAATTAAGTATCGGGCCGATGCTTGGATTTATTTATTCACATGCCCACAGCTCATTCAACGCAAAAACTCCTGTTGGTATTCAGTTAAAACAGCACTTTGACCGCCAGTTGGTTGACTGGGACATGGACACAATGTCGCTGGTGCCATCCCTGGATGTTCAGTATGAAAAGACCTTTGCAGAAGATTGGAGGTTAACACTCTCCTCCCGATTTGACTGGTTCAAGACCTGGGATATAGCCAAATCATCAGAGTACCTCGGGCTTTCAGGTAACTCCTCTACCTACTGGGAGAACAAGGCGGATCTGGATATCAGACTGCCGATTAAGGTATTCAACCACGCACTGCATACCGGTGGTTTTGTATCAGCCGGTGTTATCGGTGGCGACTATCGTGACGTTACCAGAACCGATGCAATGTACACCTTTAACGGACGCTTGGTAATTGGTGATATAACCAATCTCTGGAAGCTCAACTGGATCGGTCTGGGGGCCTCCTACATTAAATCAGACACCTTTAACGGACTTTCATGGGGCATTGACGCACGGCTTGTGTTTTAGTCTGAAGATGGAGCAGTTTTACTTTTCCATTTTCGCTTTAACCAAAGCCCGAAATCATCCAGCCAGGTGTACATTACCGGAACCACAATCAGGGTAAGCACTGACGAGGTGATTAAACCTCCAACCACGGCGCGGGCCATGGGGGC
>DYNH01000142.1:1549-5893 GCA_020721175.1 Trichlorobacter lovleyi
GTATCGCCTGTAATCTTCAGCATCCCGGCCATACCTACAATGGAGAGCGGCAGGGAAAACATGATGGCAAGCGGCTCAAAGAATGACTCAAACTGGGCTGCCAGTATCAGATATACAAACAGCACGGCCAGGATCAGCGACTCCCCCATGTAACCGAATGACTCCGCCATATCTTCAGCCTCGCCAGAGAAGCCAATACTGTAGCCTGGTTCCATTTTTACCCTTTTGGCCACCTCTTCCACCCTTTTTGTTGCCGTGCCGATCGGCAGATTATCGAGATTGGCCGAGACAGTTACCAGACGGGACAGGTCGCGACGGTTTATCTCGGTAGGGGAGGCGGCTACCTGGCTGGCGGTTATGCTTGCCAGGGGAATCAACCTTGTCTTTCCGTCAGCATCAACTACAGATATCTTCAGGTTTCTGGCCTGGGCCGGGTGCTCACGCAGGTTTTTTGGCAGACGAACCCTCAGATCAACTGCGTCACCGTCCTCATCTTCATAACTTGAGATCGCCTCACCACCAACCAGACGGGACAAACTGTCTGCAATCGCCTTTGAAGAGACCCCGGCAGACAGGGCCTTTTCCCGATCTACCCTCAGACGGTATTCAGGGGTGTCATACTCAAGGGTTGCCGCAATATCCACCACACCAGGAATGCTGTACATTTCATGCTTCAACTGCGCTGCATACTGTTTGAGCAGAACCGTATCATCCCCTTTTATATCGACATTTAACGGTTTTGCAACACCGCCCACAGTTCCGACATCATCAATTGAAAAGGTAATGCCTGCAATCTCAAGCAGCCGTTCACGCACTATCCTCTGTAACTCAAACTGTCCCCTTTTCCTCTCAGCCTTCTCCTTCAGTTTTATGTAGACAATACCATCCCGAACTGTTCCGTTGTCACCTGCACCGATTGTGGAATAGGTATGGTCAATCTCAGGTATCCCCCTTAGACAGGCAAGCACCTTTTGCAAACGGTCTCTGGTTTCTTCAATGCTGGCATCCGGCGCTGTCTGAAAACTTATCTGGAATTCACTGGTGTCTTCCTTTGACATAAAGGACGATTCAAGGGTTGCCATTACCAGAATACCGGTCAGGAAGGCTACTGCAGCAGAGGCAATAACGGCCCGGCGATGGCCAAGCGCCCACCGAATCATCCCCCTGTAACGGTCAGCAGTGAGATCAAACCAACTGTTAAAACATTCCAGCCAGCGAGCCAGACCTTTACGTCTTCCGCGAGCATGGATAGACGGATCATGCCAACGGGATGAAAGCATCGGATCCAGGGTAAAGGAAACAAACAGCGAAACCAGTACGGCAAAGGATACGGTAATGCCAAACGGAAAGAAAAAACGGCCCACAATGCCGCGCATATAGGCAACTGGCACAAATACCGCCAGGATAGACATGGTGGTGGCGAATACCGCCAACCCAATCTCGGCTGTGCCAAAACGGGAAGCCTCCAGGTGGTCTTTACCCATCTCAAGGTGACGAACGATATTCTCCCGCACAACAATGGCATCGTCGATCAGCAGGCCAATGGCCAATGACAGGGCCATCAGGGTCATCACGTTAAGCGTCATCCCCATGGCATTCATTACTATAAAGGAAGAGATAACCGAGATCGGCAGGGTTACACCGGTGATCACAGTAGAACGCCAGGAGTTGATAAACATGAAAACAATCAGAACAGTAAGTATACCGCCAACGATTAACGTCTCTTCAACATCAGCCAGGGACTGACGGGTCATAATTGAACCGTCACGCACCAAGCTGATATTCAGATCAGCAGGCAACTCCTGTTTAAGTTTTTCAATCACCTTTTTTACGTTATCTACAACCTGCACCTGATTTGCACCGGACTGTTTGTAGATATCAATGCCGATAGCTGGCTGGTCATTAACCAGGGCCAGCTTGCGTCGTTCCTCCACCCCATCGGTGACAGTTGCAACCTCTCCCAGGGTAATCGGGCGGTTATTACGGGCTGCAATTACCATACTGCGGTAATCTTCAGTCCGATCCGGTTTCCCCTCTATTCTAATCGGATACTCAGAGCCGGCATTGGTAATCTTGCCCAGAGGTGTGCTGATGTTCTCTCCCTTAAGCCCGTTTACCAGGTCATTAACCCCCAACCCCAGGCTGTCAAGACGGATCGGATCAACCTCAACATTAATCTCACGTTTGGCGCCACCCACCAGCTCTACCTTTCCAACACCACTGACACTCTCAAACCGTTTGCGAATCTTCTTGTCTACCAGTGTAGTCAGGTCTCTCTGACTGAGTACAGTTGACTGGATAGCCACTGCAGCCGAAGGGGAGGCGTTGAAATCCAGCTTCTGGATGATAGGTTCCTCCACATCTTTAGGAAGCTGTCCGCGGATTGAGCTGATCTTGGCGCGCGCCTCCTGAGCTACTTCGTTAGTCCTTTCTTCAAGACGAAATTCAGCCACCACTGTTGACACAGATTCACGGGAATAGGAGGTTACATGTTTTATTCCGGCAATCTGGTTAACCGCCTCCTCTACCCGTTTAGATACCTCCCGTTCAACGGTTTCTGGTGATGCGCCCGGATACTTTGTAACTATTGAGATAACCGGCATCTCTACATTTGGAAACATCTCCACAGATAGACGTTTGTAGGAAAATAACCCCAGGGCAACCAGGGCCAGCATCATTACAGTGGCAAAAATCGGTCGTTTTATGGATATGTCTGAGAGGATCACTTGACAGCACCTGCAGCCTGCACGGTAATCCTGTCGCCATCCTTAAGGGTAAAACCACCACGAACAATATACTGCTCGGATGGTTTCAGCCCCTCCATGATCTCCACCTGTTCTCCGTTTGTAACACCGGTTTTAACCTGACGCAGACTGGCGGTCTGTCCATCTGCTACGAAAATTCTGGCAGTATGGCTGGTTGTGTCATAATTTCCCAGCACTGCCCTTGACACCTGCAAGACTCCTGAACGTCTGCCAGTCACAATCCTGCCCTTGGCAAAAAGACCGCCTTTCAGCAGGTTATGACTATTTTGCACCTCGGCCACCACCTTCAGTGAACGGTCAACAACATTCAGCTCCGGATTAATGAACATCACCCTGCCGTTGAAGGTCTTTCCAGGCAGGGCATCCACTTTAAACTCCAGCGGCTGCCCGACAGCTACTTTTGCTGAATCAACCGAAGGTACAGTAACGGTCAGATTAAGTATCCGGTTGTCCACTACACGAAAGATCGGTTTACCTGCTGCCGCATCATTTGCAAGATCGCCAACATTAACATCACGAAGTGCGATTACCCCGTCAAGAGGAGAAACCACAAGTCCCTTGGCAACCCGCGCCACACCTTGTTGCAACTCTTCCTGATAAACCAGGAGCTGTGCCTTTGCAGCTTCAACCCTTGCCTTGGCCGCTTCTGTTTCAGTGTGACTGTCATCAACTGCCTGCTGTGTAGCAAGACCGGCACTCTTAAGTTTTAAATTCCGCGCCTCTTCCCTTTCAGCTCTTTTTAAAGTTACCTGAGCCTGTGCCAGTTGGGCCTTGCCAGCCATTACTGAAGCCTCAGCACGTTTTTTTATGGCTACATTTTCAGAAATATCAATCCGTGCCAAAGGCTGCCCTTTGCGTACACTCACCCACTGGGTCACGTAAACATCCTTGACAAGCCCGGCAATCTGGGTTTTTACGTCAACACTAAACTTTGGTTCAAGATTGCCGGTTACTTCTATCCCTTCAACCAGTTCAGAAGTGGAAGCAGTTGCAAGTTCCACCGCCACAGGCGGCTTGGCTGTTATAGTTTGCCTTTTGTTACAGCCAAGAGCTGTGAAAATGAATATGAAGATTGTAAGCAAGGTCATTTTTTTAAGCATCGTGCAACTCTCCTCCAGGCAGGCATCCAGTTCCTGACATTTAAGCCATTTACAATCCGTGCTGTTGAGCTTTAATAACAAAGGTCGGACAGCCATCACAAATAACCCTGTCTCCCGGGTACAGTTTGCGTCCCCGACGTTTCTCAACCTCGTCATTAACTGCAATCATTCCATCCAAAATCATTTCCTTTGCCTCGCCCCCACTCATAACTATTCCTGCAAGTTTAAGGAGGCTATCAAGTTTTATGTAATCAGAATCTATCTCAACGTCTTGAATCATCTTGTTCCTCGTGACTTGGCAGTTTGTGATCAGGGCAGTAAAATCTGAAATATGAGCATCCTGCAACAACCCATAATTATGTTGTTACGGCAGGCTTTAAGCCGGAATCCAGATTTTAACTTAATAGATTCCCGATAGGATATATCTGGAATGACGAGCTTTTTTCTGAGGTAGTGATAGTGTATAATAGTTATGAATT
>DYNH01000143.1:0-1683 GCA_020721175.1 Trichlorobacter lovleyi
TCTATACTACAACAGTTTGTAAATTGAGCTAATTGCAGGTTGGGTCAGGCGGGTTTATGCCGTAACCCAACATCACCAGATGAAGGAGAAAGGCTGTCGGGTTAAGAGATAAAACTGCTAAACCGACCTACGCATGTACATATTTTAAAAAACCTGGAACAGATCAACCAAAACGACACAATTCGTCGCCATACTCTGAGATACTGTCCTTAACAAACAATCACAGGAGGCCATCATGGCACGCACAGCCGTAGAAACAGCAAATACACTTTCAGATTTGTATGATGAAACCTTTGCAAACGAATCATTTGAGATGTACCGCATCGCATGGTCGGACTTGCGAGCCTTATCCGGTGTACGCAAGCTGACTACCGATTATCTGGGGGCAGTTAATAACGCCCTTAACGAAACAGGGGTATACCTGATACCCTTCAATAATTTTCTGGCAGTATTACGTGAGGAAGATATGATGCACATCAGGTCTGTACCACCCCGACTGACTGAGCAGGCGTTACCTGATGCAGAGGATGAGTCAGATGTTAAAACCGCTGGTGACGAGGAAGAAGAATAATCACGGCGTTTCATCGGGTTGACGGATGATGTGTCTCGGTACGTCGGCATTCATAAATAACACCGTCATTCCCAATAACCTGAGGTTCTTTCAAAAAGACTGGATCCCCGAATACCTTTATCGGGAATCCAGTCTTTTCAGTCAGTCAAAATCTGGATTCCGGTTTAAAGCCTGCCGGAATGACACAATTCGGGACTTTTGAAAAAGGCTCATTATCCCAATTATAAATCTGTTTCAGGAGGCATTCAATGGATAGGCAGCCATTTTTGACAGAAGACTATAATTTACCAATGCATATTTCAGCCGTCGGAATCGGGCAGTTCGGCTCATGCTGCACAGGTTTGATTAACAGTTATGCAGAGAACATCTGCTGCCATGAGATTTTAACTCCTCAAGAAGAGGGTTACTGCAACCCGCTTCCAGTTCAGGATAAAGACAGCTTGCTTTTTCTGATTACAGATCTGAGGCAATCCTTTTGCCCACAAGTGCTGACTGCCTGTATTGAGGCTGCTGCATCAGCAAACATCCAGACTGTTGTGATTGGACCTGATATTCCTCTTCAGTATTACTCCTCCTTGCCCATAAACCTGGCTCCACCGTACTGCGTAGTCACGAATCCCATCTCTGCCATGAGTCTGGTTTCCCTGGTAAATGATCTGGCCAATACGTTTAGTTTTGTAGGTATTGATCATGGGGACATTAAGGTGATCCTGAGTTCAGGCGATCAAGGCGTATTTGCCAGCAGTGAGGCAAGCGGCCCGGATAGAGGGGGACGTGGATTCAGACAGGCCTTTGATCAACTTTACCAGTCGGAGAACAGCAAAGCTGATTGCAGAGGAGCCATTGCCTGTCTCTATGGAGCAGCAGCAAATCATTTTGAATATTATCAACAGGCGTTGACTGAACGGGAATCGTATTTTAATCGGGATATCAACCTTGTTTTAGGCTTCGTGGTTGATGAGCGTTTATCTGATTCTATCAGGGTAACTGTCCTGGCAATGCATTGATTGTTTTGCAGAACCAAAAGGGGACCAAAAAGGGTAGAGTGGGGAACAGGTTTCGCCCTGTCCCCCTCATCAAACCTTGCTTGCAGTTTTTCCGCATCTGCTTTG
>DYNH01000143.1:1783-5887 GCA_020721175.1 Trichlorobacter lovleyi
GAGACCATTTTACAGATTCTTCGATGTCAAAATGGACAGTTACAAAATTTAAAGCTTGAATCTCCCCACCAGCCCTTCCAGATCATTGGACAGCTTGGCCAGCATAGAGGCAGCATCAGCGGTTTCATGGGCGCCGTTGGCAGTCTGCTGCACTACATCGGTTATCTGGTGGATATTGGTGGATATCTCTCCGGTCACAGCGTTCTGTTCTTCCGCTGCCGTGGCTATCTGATGAACCTGCATCGTAACCTCGTTTATGCCGGCAAGAATCTGCTGCAGGGCCTCGCCGGAACGGCGAGAGCTATCCATCCCCTTTTCTACCTCGGCAACCCCCTGCTCCATTGAAGAGACTGCACCGCCGGTTTCAATCTGAATCGCCTTGATCATCTCACCAATCTCACGTGTAGCGCGGGTGGTACGTTCTGCCAGGGCACGCACCTCATCAGCAACCACCGCAAAACCGCGTCCCTGTTCACCGGCCCTGGCCGCTTCAATGGCGGCGTTCAAGGCCAGCAGGTTGGTCTGGTCAGCAATATCCTCAATGGTGCCGACAATCGCGCCAATCTGATCGGAACGGGCGCCAAGTGCCTCCACTGTATGGGCCGATTCCCGAACCTTCTCGGCGATCTGTTCCATACCGCGCAGGGTCTCCTGTACCACCTGAGCGCCGTTGTCGGCCATTTCGCTGGCCCGGCTTGCTATTTCTGATGCAATACTACAGTTGCGGGAGATATCGTTTGATGTGGCTGACATCTCTTCACTGGCCGTTGCCACGGTTGCTGACTGGGATGCCACCTCCTCGGCTGCAGTGGCAATCTGTTCAGCAGTGCTTTGCAACTGGCTTGATGCAGTTGCAACCTGCATGGTGGTTGAGCCGGCCTGGGTGATTATCGAATGGATATTACCCACAAATTGGTTGAACCAGTTGGACACCTCACCAAACTCGTCTTTTCGGTCAGTGTCCAGACGCCGGGTCAGGTCTCCTTCACCCTGGGCAATATCCTGCAGCATATCAACAAGCTTTTTAAGCGGTCCGGTAATACTGCTGCCGATCATAAAGGTTAATAAGAGGGTAAAACCTATCATTATGCAGGAAATAGTGGTGCTTAAAATCAACGCATTGCGTGCCGAAGCAGCCATCGTATCAGCCTGCTTCAGAATCTCCTGCGCCATACCGTCTTCAACCACCTTCATCAGGTCTATCTTGGCAGTTATCGCCTTAAACCAGTCTTCCGGCGCAATGCCAAAATTACCTTCCATCCCCTTACCCAGCACAACGGTACGCAGTTCTTCAACCTTCCTGAACTGTTCGGATTTTTCATTTGCATCATAGCCTGCAATCGCGGTTTGAGAGCCGAACTTGTGGAACCCCTCCATAAAGCTGCGCTGGGCAGACAGGATACTGAAGGTGCGCTGGTATGTCTCTGTATTAAAGGCGTTATTTGCAATCACCGCATTCAGGGTGGCCCGTTCCTTGCCCATCTCTTCCTTTGCCTTTGAAAAGGCAAAATAGGAGATAGCCCCCTTCATCAGATCGGTCTGTTTGCTGTTATGGCCAACCGCTGCCACCACATCCAGATACGCGTAGTTTATGTCAGTATAGAAGGCAAAAGAATCCTTGCCCTCAAGAGTCAGACCATCCACTTTGCTTCGGATTTCCTGCAGCTTCTCCTTTTGCCTTGCAGCCGCATCAAGGGGGGCCTTCACAGCCTCAGTTGCATCCTTGTTTGCAGCCATATAGGCATCCAACTGCCTTAACTTTTCATCGGAGAGCTTGCGTTGGGCCGATAGCTCATCCTTGAACTTTTCACCTTTGGAATTGATAAACCCGGAGGAAAGACCCCTCTCTTTTTGAAGTTCATGAACAACAGCACCGGTAGATATGGACAGCCCTACCAGATGCTGTGTTCTGGTCATCTCCTGAAGAGTGTTATATCTGGACAACATTTCCCGGCCCGAAAAGAATAGCAGGCCTAAAACAGGCAAAATTAACAGAAGCAGCAGTCTGGTGCGGATGTTCAGGTTCTTTAGCATTGCGGATTCTCCTTGTGAAATTAATTATATAAAACAATCAAAAAAAGCAAGTCAGACCACCATATACAGGCGGCCTGACTTGTCAAGAAGATACCATATTAATAAGGCACATCTTTATTTGTGAGCCAGATTTGGCTACCTTACTTCACCATATGGATCCTTCAGCTCCTGTTCAGGCTTGAACATCAGCTTCTTCACACCGCGGTTGTTGGTGTACTTTGACAGCTCAAGGTCAACCTTTACAGGCACATCCACACCGGCCCTGGCAAGGGCCTGACGCAGCAGGGACTCGGCCTTGCCGGCATACATGGTGGCATCACCAAGTATCCGCATCGCCTCGCTTGGGTTATGGAAACCGATGGAATTCTCTGCACCAAAGAATAGATTACGGTAGAAACCTTCTTCATAGTAATCCTTGGCCTGATCGTAGAGCGCTTTGTCAACCTGTTTGCCTGCTGCCTGCTCCTTGTGGGTCAGCTCAAACAGTTTGGCAACAGTTGCAAGGGCATATCCTGAACGGATGTATTGTGAGGCAGCCCTGTCCTGAATGATAATAACCTGCTCCTTAAGCCATTCAGGTGTTTCCGTATGGCATTGCTGGCAGGCCTTGAAGCCGTTTTTAAGCGGACTCATAATCCGGTGATCAGAGATCTTCTTGCTGCCAACTTTGGTATAAGGCATATGGCAGTCGGCACAGGATACGCCGGCCATCCAGTGGACGCTCTTAGTGGAGTACATCTCAAACTCAGGGTGGCGGATGTAACCCATCTTGAAGCCTGTTACCGCCTGTACCCACTCACCGTGTGACTTGTCGCTACGGATCTTTTTGATGATATTTTCAATCGGGATATCACCGTACTTGCTTCCATCCCAGGGGAAGAATACATTCTGTGACTTCATGTTTTCATCTTTGGGAATAATGTAGCTGACATGACACTGGGCACAGACAAGATTACGCTTGTCCTGGTTGGTAAATTTGGTTTGATCAACCCCCAGTTTTTCAAGGGCCTTTGTAAGGGTAAAGCCTCTGGATATCTTAAGACTCATATCCTTGTTGTTATGACAATCTATACAGGCTACCCCTAGTTCCTGATGTTCCTTCGGGATCAGGTTTACGGCATCCTTGTAGCTGGCTGAAAAATAACCGGCAACACCATGTTTCTGAGCAAGTTGTGGTGCGTAGGGGGTCTTGCAGGTCAGACAGGCTCCCCCTGCCTTGACACGGGAGGGATCTATCTCGGCCTGATCCTTCATCATGTAAACGTGGCCCCGAGGCTCATTATACTCAATCCCAAAGCCCCATCCATTAAACAGCAGGGCAATAAATGGATATTCGGACAGCTTGTCGTAGACCTTGCCTCCGTCGTTTCCCTTCTTGTACTTGCTCTTCCCTTCGGGGGTAGGTTGAGCCGTAGCCTTCCAGGTTTCATATTCTTCCGGGTAGTTTTTACCCCATACAGCCGGATCAACGGTGCCGTCAGGTATCTCCGCCACCTTGGCCTTATCGGCCTTTGAAGGTGCGCAGGCAGTGACCATTGCGCCGGTCATCAAGGCTGCCGTAAATACTGCAAGCAGTTTCATTCTCATAAAAATTTCTCCTTCCGGGTGGTTAATGTCAAATAGGGCTAGTGGCAATCGCACCGGTGCCGGTGTGTGTTATACGGCGGTGACATTTCCAGCAGTCACGTGAAGTATCCATCTGTGAAACCAGCGTTTCGTGACAGCGGATGCAGTTAGTCTTTAATACCTTTGCTCCATGCTCTGAAATAGTAATATGATCCGGAACCTTGCCGGAATTGAATACCAGCACATCCTTCATGCCGTCTATAGATTTCCAGATGTAATGTGTGGCCACGTTCCCGTTTGGAAGGTGGCAATCAACACATTTCAGGCGACGGTGTGCCCCGTTGTGCATATAGGCGGTGTGCTGCGCCTCCATGACGTGACAACTGGCACAGAAATCAGGAGATTCTGACTTTGCCAGCAGATGCGGCGGACCCAGCAGCAGAAAAACTCCGAACAAGGCGCCGCAGACCAGAATAATCCCGGCAATCTTCAGCCTCTTAACAG
>DYNH01000144.1 GCA_020721175.1 Trichlorobacter lovleyi
CCCCTGTAAAAACCGGCGCTACAATCCGAAGGTAGACACTTTCAAGACTATCAAGATCAGCACGCAGGCGTCCAGCCAGATCACCGGATGCATAGCCCTCAAGCCCTGCAGGGGCGATTGGTATCAGACGATTAAACAGCCAGACCCTTAAAGATGCCAGTAGATGAAAGGCAGCCTCATGGGTTATCAGCCGTTCTCCATAGCGACCGATTGTCCGCAGTATTGCCAGCGCCCGAATAGAGACAGAGGCAAAGAAATAGTTGAAGGCCACCTTGCTGATTCCGGCAACTGCCATTGAGGCGATAAACCACCCTGATATCGCCATCAGCGCTGTATTCGCCGCAATTACCAGCAGACTGAGTAAGACCCCTGCCAACATCCAGCGCCAATGCACTGTAGTTGGCCGCAGAAACAGAATCAGTTCCTTCATGCAAGTTCACCCAGATAGACAGAAGGTATAACGACCCGTTCAAGGTGGCCTGCCACCATGACTGCAACCTGCTGGCAGCATTTAATAGTGGCCTCACGATGTGAAATAACCAGCACGGTACGACCTTCAGAAAATCTCTTTAATGCATCAAGCGTTAGTTGTTCATTGGCAGCATCCAGTCCGGCAGTAGGTTCATCCAGCACAACAACAGAAGAATTCCTTAAAAAGACACGTGCCAGGGCCAGTCTCCGCAGCTCTCCACCTGAAAGCCCTGCGCCATTGTTGCCCAGACGAAATTCAAGCCCTTTTGGCAAGGCTCCGATTACTCTGGACAGGCCAAAGGTATCAAGAACTTTCAGTATAGTCTCTTCCCTGATATCTGATCTGACCAATAAAAGATTTTCACGTATTGTTGCACTAAAGAAGAAAGGCTGTTGTGGTATCCATGCCACCTGCGCCTGCCATCCCTTCAGGTCAAGTTCTGCCAGATCAGCGCCATTGATGGTTATCCTGCCTTGTTCCGGAATAGAAAGCCCCAAGATAAGACGTGCTAACGTGGATTTTCCGCTGCCGCTGGAACCTGCCAGTGCGGTCATGGAACCGGACGGAAGAAACAAAGTGATGTCCTGCACACCTCCCCGCTGCCCACCGTAACGGAAGGTGACGGATTCGCAGATAATTTCAGGAGGGTCAGCAAACCCGTCCAAGCCCCCCTTTATCAGTGGAGGCTTAAAAGCTTTCTTCTTTTCAGGGGGGGATTGAAAGAGGGTGTTTCTTTCCAGTAGCGGAATAATCCTTTCTGCAGCGGCTATGCCATTCATCCGGCTATGGTAGGCCTGTCCCAGACTGCGAAGTGGCAGATAAAATTCAGGTGCCAGCATCAATACGAACAACCCGTCCAATAGCGACAGATTGCCTTCCAAAAGTCTGAAACCGATTATTACTGCAACCACTGCTGTTCCTGCTGTAGAGAAGAATTCCAGTGTAAAGGCGGACAGAAAAGCCACTCGCAGTATGCTCATGGTACCACTGCGGTACTGCTCTGATACCTGAGCAATAAGTTCTGCCTCTTTTTTTGCTGCACCAAATATCTTAAGGTCCGGAAGTCCGGTTATAACATCAATAAAATATCCAGCCAAACGGGAAAGCCGGTTAAACTGGCGACGGTTCAGGGCCTCGCTGCCCTTGCCGATCAGGATCATTAACAGAGGGATAAACGGGGCCGAAAATATCAGTACCAGTGAAGAGCGCCATTCAGATGGCAAAACCACCAGAAGCACGGCAAGCGGCAACAGTCCGGCAAGCACCATCTGCGGCAGAAAGCGGGCTATGTATGATTCCAGCCCCTCTACCCCGGCAGTCACAACTTCTGTCAGAGGCCCAATCTCACCAGCCATTCCGGCAGGGCGTATTAATAAAATCCTCTGGTACAGGATGTTACGCACCTGTTGTCTGACCTGTGCAGCCGCTTTAACTGCTGTAAACTCGCCCAGACAAGTTGCCAGTCCGCGCAGCATTGCAACCACTCCTATATATGACAAAAGCGGCAGTAACGGAGACAGTCCCATGCCCTCTGTCACCACCCGCTGACAGACCGTTGCCAGCAGACGGGCCTGAAGTATAATCAACAGACAACCGGCAATGGCAAAAAGTATTACAGCAAGGATTCGGCCTTTGACGCTGTCTGCCTGCTGTCGTAGCCAAGCTTCAGGGGATGGGGTTATTAACACTTTGTATCAGCTACCCTTCACACAGGCCAGATATTTGAGATAGCGACCTTCAGGAAAGGTAACCGGATAGGGGAAATCCACCGGCTGTCCCTTTTGTTCAATCACCCGCAGTTCTGAACCTGCCAGCAGGGCACCACGGCGCAACTCTTTAATGTAATCGGTAATATCTGTCTTCTGGTGATTGGATGAACAGATCAGCAGGCCACCGTCGGTCAGTAACGGTAGGCATACTGACACCAGATCGCTTGTGCCGCCACGGGTGGTGAAACGGCCTTTGGTGGTGGTGGAGAAGGAGGGCGGGTCCATCAAAATAATGTCAAACTGTTCGTTATTGCCAGCCAGCTCCGTAAGTTTACCCATGCAGTCCCCTACCAGAAAGCGATGCTTCTTGGGGTTTAAGCGGTTGGCGCTGAAGTTGGCCCGGTTCCAGTCGGTATAGCCTGGAGAGACATCCACCGATGTAACCTGGCTTGCGCCGCCTGCGGCTGCTGCCACGGAAAAGGCCCCTGTGTAGGCAAAAAGGTTCAGGAACCGCCTGCCAGCAATACGCTGCATCAGACTGCGCCGGTTTTCCCGCTGGTCCAGAAACAGCCCGGTGTTCAGTCCCTCTTCCAGTGAGATCAGAAAGGCAAGTCCGTTTTCCTGCACCTCCAACCGTTGCGGTGCTGCCTTGCCTGCCAGCAGCCTTCCATACTTTCTGTTGTCACTGATCGCCTCCAGTTCCCGGGTATTCCGTGGACGGGCCTTTTCATAAATACCAACCGGTTCCAACAGCTCCTGCAGTACGCTGGTCACCAGCTTCAGGTGTGGTTGCCAGCATTCAGTGTACAGTTGCAACAGCAAAAAATTGGCATAGATATCTACAGTAAGTCCGGGAATACCATCACCTTCGGCATTTACCAGCCGATAGGCATTGGTATTACTCAGGTTTGCATGTTTTTTTCGCAGGCTGAAGGCTGCCTGAAATCTTTTTCTTAACCATGAGGAATCCAGTTTGAAAGGTTTTCCGGTGAGTACCCGCGCCACAACCCGGTTATCCGGATCAAGTAACGCAACGGCAAGTGGTTTGCCTTGTTCATTAACAAGCTGGATAAGTTCACCGGCCTTTCCCTTTGGCCAGCGCCTTGTAAAGGCATCGGCTATCACCCAGGGATGCCCCAGTTCCAGCATCCTGACTGTATCTGCTGATACTATCCTTTGATTCATTTATACATTAACACCCTTTGTCTTAAGCCTGCTCCTCCAGCATCTCCGCCACCAGATCATAATCAGAAGAGTCTGTAATCCGGCAGGGTACAATTTCACCGAGGTCAGCCCGACCGGAGGTAATGTATACCTGGCCGTCTATATCAGGCGCCTGGCGGCTTGTACGGCCTTTAAGCAGCAGTTCGGTTTCTTCACTGTACCCTTCCACAATAACCTGTTCAAGCTGCCCAACCATGGCCCGGTTACGACGAAACGAGACACGACCCTGAATCTTCATCAGCTTCCGGTGACGCTCCCGCTTTACCCTTTCAGAGACCTGATCAGGCATGTCTGCCGCAGGAGTTCCATCCTCTTTTGAATAACAGAACACCCCCAACCGATCAAACTGTGTCTTTTCAACAAACTGCAATAGCTTGAGAAAATCATCAACGGTCTCGCCCGGGAAACCTACAATCAGCGATGTGCGAAGTGTAATGCCAGGAATTTCAGTTCTCAGGCGCTCTATCAGGTTGAGAATCTGCTGTTCGCTACTGCGTCTCTTCATCCTTCTGAGTACATTGTCACTTATATGCTGGATTGGGATATCAAGGTATTTACATAATTTGGGTTCATTTTTCAGCAGGTCAACCAGTTCATCATCTATGCCGTCCGGGTAGGCGTAAAGTAGCCTGATCCATTTAAGATCAGGGATTTCAGCCAGACGCCGAATCAATTCTGACAGGGTTTCGTTTGAGGCAAGGTCACTGCCGTATCTGGTAATATCCTGAGAAACCAGAATCAGTTCCCTCACTCCGCCTTTTACCAGATTTTCTGCCTCAGCCACCAGTGCATCAAGCGGTCTGGAACGATAGGCGCCGCGCAGTTTGGGAATGACACAATAACTACAGCAGTTGGAACAGCCCTCACCGATCTTGAGATAGGCGTACCAGCCAGGGGAGGAGTTGAGGCGGGGAAGGCTCTCATCGTAGATATAATAGGGATCCCCAACATATTTGAGTTGACCGTCCCTGGAGTTATGTTCGGCCAGGATTTCTGCCACACGCGGGTAGTCACCAGTGCCGATCAGGATATCCACCTCTGGCAGTTCCCTTGATAGCTCTTCCTGATAGCGCTGCGGCAGGCAACCTGCAACCACAAGCGTCTTGCAGCGTCCGTCACTCTTTCTGTCCGCCAGATCAAGAATGGCATCAACGCTCTCTTCCCTAGCCTCTTTGATAAAAGCACAGGTATTAACAATAATAACGTCTGCGTCTTTCTCATCCATTGTTATTTCGTATCCCTGTTTGGCGAGGATACCCAGCATTACTTCAGCATCCACCAGATTTTTCGGGCAACCCAGGCTGACCATGCTTACCTTCTGTTTTAATTCGTTTTCCACAGGAACCTCGCATAAAGGATGATAACTTTGCGTATTCATACCCGAAATAATATCAAGCGGCAAGCAGGAACAGCTTGAAAAGTGTTTCTTTTAAGGAAAACAGCTTAAATACCAACTTTCCATAAAAGGATATGGATAGGGATAAGGCATCACAGATTCAATGATTTCTGACACTTATTGCCTGACTTTGATGGATATATTCAGTCTGATTCTCTAAGGTAAATCCAGTTTTCAGTATCTCCGTCTTTCCTGAAACCGACACGCTCCCAGAAACCGATGGCTGTACTACGCACCCTGTCTGCCGTGATTTGTATGAACCGCTTTTTAGCATCTTCAACAAACGCACTGCCATAGCCATTTCCCTGATATTCAGGATAGATATTGATAGAAAAAATTGTGAATTCATTGTCATTAATCAGACAGCGGGCCTTACCGACACTTAAATCATTGAAACTGATTGTGGCCCAGTCATATACCGATTTCTGCTGTTCCCTGGAAATGAACACTATATCAAGTCCTTTCATTTTCAAGCTCCTTTATTCAAAACCCTGGCAGAAGGAGAGTACGTTTTTACCTAAATCCGGCAGATAGTAACCTCCTTCAAGAATTGCAAAGCGACGATTATGTCCCATCCTCTTTGCAAGCAATTTCAAGATATAACCAATCCTGTAAAAGTCAAAAGTCGCAAGTTTATGGCCAACATCCTTTTCATAGCTGTCAAAACCGGCATTTACAGCAATCAGGTCAACATGGTCTATCTCTTTCACAAACCGCTCAATCAAGCTGATATAGCCGTTTCTGTCATCAGCCATCGGATTGAGGATTATAACCTCCTTCCAGTCAGACAGACAGTCAATGGTTCCATCACCGCCATGGGCATCAAAATCCAGTACAAAGGCAGAGTGGATTAGGCATTCAGCACGTAATTTTTTCAAGGCTATGGCCATATTGCAGAAAACACAATAACCCCATGCAGAAGATGGATGCGCATGGTGACCGGGAGGCCTGATACAGGCAAATGCAGGTTCGGAATCCATTGC
>DYNH01000145.1 GCA_020721175.1 Trichlorobacter lovleyi
TAAAGTCACACCGCTGCTATTTACCGCAGAATACCGGTTTCCTTTTTTCAATAAAAGCCTGCTTGCCTTCGTTATAATCCTTGCTGTCATAGACCATGCGACGTAATCCCTGTACATATTCAAATGTCTCAGGTCTCAACGGATAGGAATCTGCCAGCAGGCGAAGCTGCTCTTTCATGGCTCGATTTGCCATAGGCGCATTTTCCGCTATCCGTCTTGCCATGGAGTAGGTAAACTGCTCCAGTTCCTCTGCTGGCACCAGGTGGTTTAGAATTCGCAACTGTAATGCCCTTTCGGCAGATACCGGATCTGCGGTGTAGAACATCTCCCTTGCAATACGTGGACCTACAATATTGACAAAGTGCATTACACCGGAGATGTTGTATGGCAACCCCAGTTTGCCAGGTGTAATAGCAAAAGAGCTGTTGGGACAGCCTATTACTATATCGCAAACAAAAGAGAGATCGCAGGCGCCTCCCCATACAGAACCCTCAACCATGGCAATTACCGGCGAATGAAACCTTTGTATGGCGCGCAACATGCACTCAAGCGGATCATTGTAAGCGAGTGGGTCCCTGCCTGATATCGGAAGTTCATTGATATTGAAACCTGATGACCAGACCTTTACGCCTGGAACTGTACGCAGGATTAATACCCTGATCTCCTCATCTTTGGAAAAATGTTCAAAAACCTTGAGCATCTCTTCAAGTAACTTGCATGACAAGCTGTTTCTGGTTTCCGGATGGTTGAAAATAATGGTGGCAATCCTGTCTTCAATCTTTGTAGTAACGTATTGCATGTTGTTTTCTCCTCATAGATGTGGTTTGCAAATTAGGGTCTTTTGTTGGGCGTCAGCCCATGCTGAAGCAGTTTACGTTGTAGGGTTGTACGTTCAAGCTGTAGCATTTGCGCTGCCAGATTTATATTCCAGCCAGCCTGTTTCAGGGTCTGCTCAATAAACTCACGTTCAAAACGATCACGGGCAATCTGCAGGGATTCCGTAATTTCCTCGCATGATTCCAACCCACTTTCCATGATGGCAGAAGCGCTGCAGCAGCCGCCTGGTATAAGTTCCGGCAGAATGTCTGCTGTCACAACAGGTCCGGCCGCCATAATCAGTATACGCTCAACAATGTTCTTCAGCTCTCTTATATTGCCTGGCCAGTTATACGAATACAGGCAATCTAACGCTGACTGGTCAAAATGTTTGGGTTCCCACCCTTCGCGAAGGTGGAACTGACGGATAAAATGTTCCACCAGTTGCGGTATATCTTCACGCCTTTCCCTGAGTGCCGGAATTCTTACAGGAACCACCTGAAGTTCAAGTAAAAGTTCTTCACGAAACTTGCATGTTTTAACCATCTGCTCAAGAGAACCGGGGGTTGAGGCAATAATCCGGACATCAACCCTGACTGGCCGGGTTCCCCCGCAGCGTTCAAAATGCTGCTCGGAAATTATTCTCAGAATTTCTCCCTGAGACCTCAACGAGAGTTCCTGTATATCATCGAGAAACAGTGTGCCTCCATCAGCAAGATCAAGACGTCCCCGCTTGTGAGCTTTTGTTCCCCTTAATGCATCATATTCATGGCCAAAGAGTTCATCAGCCAGTAAATCTCCAGGCACAGACATGCAGTTTACCGAAACAAACGGCTTGTTACGCCGTGTGCTGTAATGATGGATCACACGGGCCACCAGTTCTTTGCCAACCCCTGGTTCACCTTGTATCAAAACAGGTGTAGAAGCAGCCGCAATTCTCTGTATCTGGCTACGAAGCGCCTCAATCACAGAGGTCGAGCCAATCAGGTTATGCTCCTTTGCGGAACCTAAGCGAAGCGCCTCATTTTCTTTCCTCAGCTCCTTGAAATTAAGTGCATTTGCTATGGTAATCAGCACCTTGTCCAATGTAAACGGTTTTTCTATAAAATCAAAGGCACCTGTTCTGGTTGCTTTTACAGCCGTTTCTATTGTGCCGTGGCCAGACATCATGATCACTGTCAGGTCCTGATACAGGCTCCTGATCCGCTCCAGAGTCTGAATCCCGTCCATTCCAGGCATCCAGATGTCCAGCATAACCAGGTCAGGCACCTCTTCATGTATTATATCAAGGGCATCAGAACCATTTTCAGCCATCAGAACCTGATATCCTTCGTCTTCAAGAATACCACCTAACGAAATCCTGATGCTTTCCTCATCATCAACAACCAAGATCAATTTTGACATTAGCGCCTCCCTGATAACTGGTTTAAACAGCAGGTAATTCTATCACAAAACAGGCCCCAGAAGGCTTGTTGTCACGTACCCTTACAAATCCGTTATGATCAGATATGATACTGGTTACGATTGCAAGTCCAAGCCCTGTCCCCCCTTTTTTCGTAGAAAAATAAGGCTCAAAAAGCCTTGATTTGATATCTGCAGAGATACCGGGTCCATCATCAGCCACACTAAATGAGACCAGTTTAAGCTCTGGATCAAAAGATGTGGATATCACTATAACCCCGCTATTGCTCATGGCAGCAACAGCATTTTCAAGCAGGTTTATTAGCACCCGTTTGATCTGATCACGATCTATCCTGATCATTGGCAGTTGCATATCTGGTTTAAATTGGTACTCAACTTCACTATGGGCCTGTTGATAAAGCGTTAGTGTCTCACGCACCAGGTCATTCAGATTGTTCATGGCAGGCTGGATTGCCGGCATCCTGGCAAAATTGGAAAACTCATTCACCAGTATCTTCAGCTCATCCACTGATCTGCTGATCATGGCTGTGCATTCATCAAAAATTTTCCTGTCCTCTTCACCAGAAAAGCGTTCCAGATACCGTTTCCTTAATCTTTGGGCTGAAAGCTGTATCGGCGTGAGAGGATTTTTGATTTCATGGGCTATCCTGCGTGCTACCTCGCGCCATGCTGCCATACGCTGCCCTTTAACCATCTCTGTCAAATCATCAAGCACCAGAACAGAACCGAGGAATTCACCATGTTCATCCCTGAGCATGGTCAAATTCATCTGTAGTACACGCCTTTCGCCCATCATTTCCAATGTAATCTGACGACTTATGCTGTCATGTCTGGTCAGAGCCATATCACGCAATGCATCACGTACTATATCCAGGTGGTTTTCACGCATGACATCCCTGAAGTTGGAGCCAAGCACCTTGCCAGTGTCTATATGCAAAAGCCGTTCGGCAGATGTATTGATGGTTGTAATCAATCCTTCACGATCAACAGAGATCACTCCTGCTGCAACGTTACGCAGGACAATCTCCATATAGCGACGTCTCGACTCGATCTCAAGATTTATCCGTGTCAGCTCTTCATTGGCAGCATTCAGAGTCTGCCTCTTGGTTCTTAAATCCTCTATCATGCTGTTAAAAGAGCATACCAGCATTCCAATCTCATCAGAACCTTCAGCATCTATATGCACATCAAGATTTCCCTCCGCTACAAAACGGGTTCCTTCAACCAGCTCTTGTATCGGTTTTGTCATGCTGTTAGCCAGATAGATGCCGATCCAGAAGGCCAAAAAAACAATCACCGATGCTATCAGAAACAACACAAGAAGATATCCCTTGGTTATAGGGCTCTTTAGAATTTTAAGTCTTCTGAACTCCTGATAGGATGCTGATATTTCGCGCATTTTATTAACCAGAGAATGTGGCACGTAATAATTAACAACCACAACCCCGACAACATCACTGTTATTATAGGTTGAATATACCGGTACTATTCCACGGATCAGGTCAGCTTTTCCAACCGGGTTGACTTTGGTAAGTTCACGGCCAGCCAATGCCTGGTTAATATCTTCAGAATTGGGGCTTGTAAGGTCTCCCAACGGGACGACGGGATTTGACGCACGGACAAGCTCTTCTCGTTGTGAAGAAAAGACCTCGACTATTCCGAGGTTGTACTCTTTCTGTTTTTCCTTGATAAGCTCTTTCAGTTCTTGAAGGTTCTCATCATTGACAAGTCGATCACGTTTAATCGTCTCACTTAGCCTGCGGGCATAAAACAGAGCGTTACTTGCCGATGTCTTGTAATAAGTCTGGGCAACTTCCAATGATTCATTCAATGATGTCTCAACCTGAACATTAAACCAGTTCTGGATGCTGTTGGTTATAAAGCTGGCTGATGCAAAAAACAGCAGCATGGTAGGTACAAGAGACAGACCGACAAAAGATATGACAAGCTTTGTTCTAAGGCGTGTTGCAATGGCAGGGGATCTGCTTTCTACCAGTAATTTAAGGGAATTTCTGCTTATAAGATAGACCAGCAGCACAATCAGCAGGACAATAACATTAATCATTCCAAAAATAACAACGTTACTGGCCAAAGGCGCTCTAGAGCTGATTTGGGTCAGGCGGATTTCTACACCGGTAAGCAGCACAATCAAAAGTACAGCCAGTACAATTACGGCTAATTCGCGTATCCTTTTCTTGCGCTCTGAAACTGAAAGCACGCAGTTTCCTCCGTCACAATAACTTGAATTTAATCTTTGTTTGCGAAAGTAACATAATGAATCATGCTTGAAAACACGATTCACACTGCTATATTGTTGTTTTTAAAAGCGCAACCCCATAAATCAAGGAGTTAATATTGAAGATTACCGACAAAAAAAATCTCAACGACATACGTAAAGGCAGGCAGTCCAAAACCCCCAAAGAGCAGAATAGCAGCTTAATGTCTCTGTTTTCATCAGAATTGAACTTAAAGGCATCAGTAGCAGCAGATAAATATGAACAGGACATAGCGGAACTTAAAATAGCCCTGGAAAATGCAGGTAAAAAACTTGAAAATGAGCCGACCATTAACCATTTCAAGATTTTCAGAGAACTTTTAAGCAAGCTGGCCAAACAGGTTTCATCTGAGGCGTACCGTCTGGAGAAGGTTGGGGGCACGCCAATGAATCCAAGATATTACGAGATTATTACTGTAATTGACAAAGAGGCTGACAAGTTGTATGCGCTTGTAGTTAAAGAGCAAAAAGACAGGATGGCTATCACCGCATCTGTAATCGGCATAAAAGGGCTTGTTGTTGATTTGATCACATAAGGCGGGAACGGGATCAGTTCCGGTTTTAACTTGTCTCATAACGTTTCAGCTCAACTATCAGAGACCTGAACCGCTGTCAATTCCGGCTGTCGGGGATTGCTTAATGCGATATTTGCAAAAATTTGCCCCATATAGAAAGTTCCTTTAAGGAAAAAGTGACATTTGAAACTTTAAAACCAAAGCTTCAGCTAGGCTTTTATCCTGAGTAACAACGAAGGATCTGATGTGGCTTTTTAGTTTCAAAAACCTGAAAACAGATCCTTCACTCTGTTCAGGATGACACTTCAGACTGTTCCTCAGACAGTATTGAATAGTTACATACATGAGGCGCTTTCAAAAAGATTGTCATCCCCGATGCATCTATCGGGGATCCAGTCTTTTCAGTCAGTTAAAATCTGGATTCCGGCCTAAAGCCTGCCGGAATGACACAATTCGGGACTTTTGAAAGAGGCTCACATTATTAATTAACACTATAATGCAAAACTGGTTATAACACCAAGATGTTTAGGGAGACCGATTTTGCGAGGGATGTAATTATCGTGACGGTTGTAGTTGGCAATGACAGGATTGACGGACCGCTCAAGGAGTTGGTATTTATCCGTAATGTCTGTCGTCAGGGGATTGATTTCTGAACGGAGCATGTAAACCATACATGAAAACAATACCCAGCTACCCAGCCCTGTTGTTGTCCTGAAGTGCTGTTTCCCAACCGTCCATACCTGA
>DYNH01000146.1 GCA_020721175.1 Trichlorobacter lovleyi
AGCACCAGCTCGCCTGGCAATGGGTTCACCAGGTGTGCTATCAGTTGCGATGATTCATCCTGCACTGTAAACAGACCTTCTGTAAATCCGGGAAGGTCTGTAACACGAAAATGCTCATTCAGGGTTATACCTTCAGGCGAATAAACAGTTGGAGCAGCGGAAATTCCTGCCTTGCTGAAAAGCTCCAGGAGTAATGGACGTGTTGTTTTAAGGCTGTTTATCCGCAGACAGGTTTGCGGGATAGCATTGGATGCCGCAGCAAGCCCTGTTGCTTCATCCATTGTAAACTGCTGTAGCCACTGATTGGCAAGCCAGGCAGGGACTGAGTGTTCAACAGAAAGCCGGTTGACAGGGGCTTTAACAGAATCAGGCAAGGCAGGCAGATCGGGCTGCCTCAAAAAACTCCGCAAGACGCCGTTAATCAGGCCTTTGGCCTTTGGACAAACCTGTTTGGCCAGTTCTACGGTCTCATAAACTGCCGCATGTTGCGGCACACGATCAAGGTAACAGATCTGGTAAAGCCCCAGCCTGAGCAACAGTAAAACAGGCAGGTCCAGACGCTCAGTCGGTTGTTTCAAAAGGGGTCTCAGATAAAAGTCCAACCTGGCCTGGTGACGCAACACCCCAAAGACCAGCTCGGCATACAGCCTTCTGTCAGGCCCGTGCAGGATATTTGAGGATAATTCACGATCAATCAGGTCATCTGCATGAAGATTACCAGAATCAAGAAGTGTCAAGGTGTTAAGGGCTGACTTACGTGGAGATGTGTCTGAACCGGATCCGTCAGTTGGCATTGTGTCTTTTCTCACATTTAAAGCAACTTGCATATATTGGGTTATCTGAGTTGCAATATATACATAAACTATACAAAAGTCATCATTTGAAGCTGTTACCGACGTATTAAAAGCATCAGCAACAGATTTCAGGATGCTGGTGATTTAAGGTGTTAAATAATCCTGCAATCTTTTATAATCCGCCAGTAATGTCCGGTCTGGTTTTTGCATTTACTTTACGGAAGGGGATGGAGGGAAGGCTCAAGCCGCACTATGCTGATACCTTCGTTGCAATTTCCCCGCCCCCTACCCCTGCCCGCAAGGGGCGGGGGACTTTTAAGGCAACTGCACAAAACCAAACCGGAAGAAGATGATAATCGAGCCTCTTTCAAAAGTCCCGAATTGTGTCATTCCGGCAGGCTTTAAGCCGGAATCCAGATTTTAACTGGCTGAAAAGACTGGATCCCCGATAAAGGCATTCGGGGATAACAATCTTTTTGAAAGAACCTCAATCTTCAGATATTAAAAACTGATGGAGGACTGATAATGCAATTAATCTATGAGAAATCTGTTTCTGGTCGTAAAGGGGTTATGCTGCCTGCATCGGATATACCTGTTGCTGCAGATTTGCCGCAAAATCTCTTGCGGAGTGAGTCGGCTGCCTTGCCTGAACTGTCGGAAACTGATCTGGTGCGCCATTTTACCAACCTGTCACATCTCAACTTTTCGGTTGACACCAATTTTTACCCGCTTGGCTCATGCACAATGAAGTACAATGCCAAGATACTTGAAAATTCTGCCAGCCTTTTCAGTGGCTTACATCCGGTAACAGCACTGTTGCCTGGCGGGGCTGAATATTGTCAGGGGGCATTGGGGTTACTTTACGATCTGTCCCAGATGCTGGCTGATATCACTGGAATGGATGAAGTCAGCACCCATCCCCTGGCCGGTGCCCATGGTGAAATGACCGGTATGTTGCTTGTGGCCGCCTATCACAAGGCAAAGGGCAACAGAAGGAAATATGTGGTGGTTCCTGATTCCTCCCACGGTACAAACCCTGCATCGGCCGCAATGGCAGGGTACGAAATAATCACAATCCCTACAGCCCCTTACGGTGATATGGATCTGGACCTTTTCAGGCAGGCTATGAACAATGAGGTGGCAGCAGTTATGATGACATGCCCCAACACCCTGGGGCTGTTCAATCCTCATATCAAAGAAATTGCTGACATCGCGCATAGTTACGATGCCCTGATGTATTATGACGGCGCCAATCTTAATGCCATAATGGGCAAGGTGCGTCCTGGTGATCTGGGGTTTGATCTTGTTCATCTTAATCTGCACAAGACCTTCGGCACCCCCCACGGCGGAGGTGGGCCGGGCGCTGGTCCAGTAGGTGTCAAGATGTGCCTGATTCCATTTCTTCCTGTCCCCCGTATTATCCATGACGAGTCAAGTGGCAACCTTCGGGTACAGACGGACAGTCCCCTCAGTATAGGCCATATAGCCAACTTTTTCGGTAACTTTGGAGTTATGGTAAAGGCCTATACCTACATAATAACTCTGGGCCGGGATGGGCTGATACAGGCTTCTGAACAGGCGGTTCTGAATGCCAACTATATAAAGGAGAGGCTTGCTCCCTGGTACGACCTGCCATATCAGCAGACCTGTATGCATGAAGTGGTGTTTTCGGCTTCAAGACAACTGAAGTACGGGGTGCATGCCATTGATATAGCCAAGTTTCTGATTGACAAGGGCTATCATCCGCCAACTGTATACTTCCCGTTAAACGTAAAAGAGGCGATCATGATTGAACCGACCGAAACAGAGAGCAAGGCCACGCTTGATGCCTTTATTGAGGCCATGATTGAGGCAGCAGTTCTGGCAGAAAAGGATCCGGATTCATTCAAGTCAATGCCTGTCACTACTGTCGTGTCCCGCCTTGATGAAACCAGGGCAGCAAGGGATCGGGTTGTCTGTCATGTTGTCTAGCAAGGCAGCAAGGAAATATGACTATGATCTGATTATTGTAGGCACAGGTCCGGCTGGACTTGGCGCTGCCTTCCATCTTTCGGCATCTCTGCCTTCGCTTTCCATCCTGATGATTGATCGTGAAAGGTACTGCTCTGGTGGCTTGCTGAACGACTGCAAGCAGAACTATACATATCCGATCGGTTTTAACGATGGAATCTGGACCAGAGAGGAGGCTGAAAGGCTGCTGCAAATTGTGGAGCAGCACCTCCAGCCGGTTATCAAACCAAAACAGAACATATCAATATACCAGAATAGGGCCAGACGTCTTGGGGTATCCCTGCTGGATGTACGTCAGGCCCATGTTGGCACAGATCGCAGCAAGCATCTGATCCACAAATTACGGTCAGAACTGGAGCAACGTGGGGTGCGTTTCATGCTTGAACAGGAAGTTACAGATATTATTAACTGTACTGATGGTGTCAAGGTTGTAGTTGCCTCTGGCAAAACCTTGAATTGCAGCAAAGTAATTACCGCGCCAGGCAGAAAGGGTTTTGAATTTCTTCAAAAAGTAATGGAACGGATGGGAATCGCCTTTATTGACAATGAAGTAGATATCGGCATCCGGATAGAGACAAGGCAGGAAAATTATCAGATAGTTGCTGATTACTATGACCCAAAGTTCATGTTTCCGGACAAGGTTAGAACCTTCTGCACCAACTCTGGTCATGCCAGGGTTGTGCTTGAACAGTACCAGGGTTTCAGCCTTGTAAACGGCCACTCTCTCTCTGAAAAAAACGCCGGAAATGGCCTGGTAAATTTTGCCCTGCTTAAGACCATCGGCCTTAAAAATCCGGTCAGAAGCGGTCAGCAGATGGCTGTATTTCTTGCAAGACTTGCCAATGAGATCGGCGGAGGAAGGCCAATTATGCAAAGGGTTGGGGATTTTCGTATGGGAAAACGTTCAAACAGTGAAAACTTTAACGAAGACCTCTTTTCGTTTGAACCAACCTGCCGGGTAACTGCCGGTGACCTCGGTCTGGCAGTACCTGCCAAGATCATGCGCCATATCTGGAATGCCCTGAAGAAGCTGGACAACATAGTTCCGGGAGTTCTGCACCCCAGCACCATCATGTATTACCCTGAAATCAAGATGTACGCCAACAAACCCGCTTTTATTGATACCTACTTCCGCGTCTCTGAAAATGTCTACATGATAGGTGACGGAGCCGGAACATCCCGGGGTATTACAGGGGCATGGGCAAGCGGAATCAGGGCAGCAGAAGGGATACTGCTGAATCGGTAGAACAATCAGCATGGGGCAAGATTTTAGTCCCCTCACCCCTGGCGGGGGAGGGTTAGGTCTCGTTCCCACGCGCTGCGTGGGAATGCAGTTACGGCGCGCTGCGCCGCGTATATGAGGCATTAGTGCTTCGCCCTTGCTGCCACGAATATAAAAGGCTGGCATGTAGGGGCAAGACATGCCTTGCCCCCTACACAAACCTCATTATATCCTGATTGGCAGACTAACCGTAAAGGTGGTGCCGCTACCGATCTGACTTGATACACAAATGGTTCCACCCATCAACTCTACAAGCCTCTTGGTAACTGCCAGACCAAGTCCTGCACCGCCATATTGCCGTGTGATTGAATCATCAGCCTGGGCAAACAGATCAAAAATCAGCTTTTGCTTGTCAGGATCAATACCTATTCCAGTATCCTGCACCTCAATCTTCAAAAACGGCCGGTCAGATTCTATTCCCGATATCTTTTCCAGGCGCAGTTCAACTGTACCTTTTTCTGTAAATTTCAGAGCATTGTTCAACAGGTGCATCAAAATCTGTTTGAGATGTGCGCCATCAATGACAATCTGGCCTGGCAGGTCATCGGAAACTGTCATTCTTAAAACAATTCCCTTGTTGGTAGCTGCAACTGAAAACTGTCTATCCAGCTTTGTAAGCAACTGTTCCAGATTAAAGGTGGCCTGAACAAAACTGACATCTGCAGATTCAATTCTGGAGGCATCCAGGATGTTGTCAATGATCTCGACCATCGAGAATATTGACTGCTTGGCCCCACTGACTAATTCCTGATTGTAGGCACGGTCAATTTCACTGATTTGCAGCGCCCCTAAAATGGCATTCAGTGGCGTGCGCAGCTCATGGCTCATGGTATGCAGAAAGCGTAATTTGGCCTGGGCCGCACATTCGGCATCTTCCCTGGCCCGTTGCAACTCCTGATTTTTTTTCAGCAGATCAAGGTTTGCCTGTTCCAGATCAGCCATCTTCTTTTCCAGCTTGCGGAACAGCGCCTCGCCATACTCTTTCATCTGCCATTCCAGATCATCTGCTGCAGCCCTGCGTGGCCCTGCCATAACATCGGTTATAATCTGTATCAAGGCGTCAGGTTCCTGTGGTTTGATCACAAACCGGTCTGCTCCCAGACCAAGAGCAAGGAGTTCATCCTTTTTTGTCGTAAAGGTGGCAGTATAGAAAATAAACGGGACATCCTTCAGCAACTGGTCTGATTTAAGTTCACGGCAGAATGCATAACCATCCATAACCGGCATCAGAATATCACTGATGATCAGATCAGGGCGGTTGTCCCTGGCCAGTTTCAGGGCCTGGACGCCGTTTTCAGCACTATCAACCTGATCAAATCCGCTTTTCTTCAGCAGTATCTCCAGAAAATAGAGGTTCTCTGCATAATCATCAACAACCAGTGCACGTTTCATTTTACAGAACTCCGTTTAGACAGATGTTGTTCAACCTGCTGAATAAAGGTGTCAGGGTTGATCGGTTTTTCAATGTAGCCGTTACATCCTGCTGCCAGCGCCTTTTCCCTATCACCTGCCATTGCATATGAGGTGACAGCCACAATTGGCGTTACAGCAAGGTCAGGGTTCTGACGCAGACTACGCGCCACTGTATGGCCGTCCATCCTGGGCAGTTGGATATCCAGCAGTATCAGGTCAGGCTTTAACTCAGTAGCCTTATCAATACCCTCCTG
>DYNH01000013.1 GCA_020721175.1 Trichlorobacter lovleyi
GGTGATCCGCAGGAGAGAATGCTTAAGGTGGCATTGCAGGTACTGAGGTCCGTGGCATTACGTTATTGATAACTGATGTGGAAGAGCTGTGGCGATTCGCAAAGCCCACGCACAATTATGAAAGGAGGAACACCCATGCCCCAGGAACATCAAAAACCGGCTACAGACGACACAGTCGACAATACCGAAAAGAAGCCCAAAGCTGCTATCATTCGTGAACACACCCTTGAAAAGACTGGCTAGGAGCTGGGTGTGACCAGGGAGCGGATCAGGCAGATTGGCACTCCTCAAGCTAAAGCGAAAATCACGCTGCAAGGTGCTTGAGAAGTTTGTGGATTGATGAGTACAGGGGGAGATATGAACGGAACAGACCGCCGGACATTCGTCATTGCCGATATTCACGGGTGATATTCAACCTTTTGCGCCTTGCTTGATCAGATCATGTTGACTCGTGCAGATGAACGGTTGCCATAATTCATACATCCAGGCAAGTTTGTATATACATGATATTAAAACAATTCCCGAATGGCATTGACGATCGCTTTGTTCTGGTGGTATCGTTACTGCCTCGAAAAAGCAAATTCCTGTGAAGCCAGGCAAGGTTATGTAATTCAGCGGGTCTGAATCCCGCCCCGGAAGGATGGCCGACCACCGGATAGCGAGTGGTTAATGCAGTCAACCCAACAAAACAACTACAAATAGATTTGATGCATAAGAAAGAGGCTCTTGCAAAAAGATTGTCATGCCGGAAATGTTTTATCTGGCATCCATGCATTTCAAGCAGTTAGAATCTGGATTCCGGCCTAAAGCCTGCCGGAATGACACAATTCGGGACTTTTGAAAGAGGCTCGAAATATTGCCTTAAAGTAGCGCATTTGACATGTATCCCATTGACAACACTAACAGTAACTATTCATCATATTCCAGATTGATGTCATCCTGAGTGATAACGAAGGATATGATGTGATTTTTTTTGCTTCAAAAACCTTAAAACAGTTCCTTCACTCTGTTCAGGATGATACTTTGGACTGTTGTTCAGTCAATGCTGAACAGTTACCGCTAACAATAATTTTATGAATAATTTAAGTATTTTTAACTATTAAAATTGTGATTATGTTACAAAACAAACCATGCATAATTTGATTCCAATTAACTCGCCACTTTTCTTGTCTGGTGATTCTATTTCAGAAAAACCGGAATGGAACGTTGTCTTTGGCAACACAAACCCGCTGGTGCTTGAGATAGGCTGCGGCATTGGAGATTTTCTGGTTGCAATGGCTTCCAGGCATCCTGAGTTTAATTTTATAGCCATTGATTTCTATAATAAAGGCTGCCTGAAGAGTTGTCGGCGGGCAGAAAGGGCGGAACTCGCCAATATCAGGGTAGTAAGGGATGAGGCGCGCTCTTTTATCCGGCGTTGTCTTCAACCTGATTCAATTCAGGCAGTATATATCAACTGTCCGGATCCCTGGCCCAAGAGATATCAGCGCAAGAGGCGTCTGGTTAAGCAGGATTTTATTGATCTTCTGTTGCCGTATCTTAAAACAGGGGCAGAATTTGTATTTACAACTGATTTTGAAGACTATGGCAAGGATGTGGCAAGTCTGATGGCAGAACAGCCGGGGTTTGAGAACCTGTTGGAGCCTGAATTGTGGCTCCACGACATTGAAGGTTATCCACGCACTAAATATATGCTTAAATTTATGGCGCACGGCAAGGATATTTATTTTATCAAGTATCGGCGTAAATCCATAATCCAGTAACAGGAGGTGCATTAATGCCTGAAAACGGTATAAAGCGAAACATAAATATCTTCAGGCCGATACCTGGAGCTATGACAGACGAAGTAAAGGTTATTGTGCTCTTGCTTTTGGCCTATCTGTTTGCTGTAGTAGGTAGTCAAATGGGTATCTGGTTTCTGGAAGAGTCCCTGCACGGCTTCTGGTTGACAGATCTTTTCTTTTTTAATCTTCCGATCCATTTCTGGATTTCAGGACAGTTCATACCTCTACTGTTTATTATTCTCTGCCTGCTGTTTAACCTCTGGATGGATCGTCACGAGATTCGTCGTATGGAAGGAACTATCCGCTTCAGGGCAACCGGTCGTAAAAAGGGGGAGGTGCCCTAATGAGTGGAAATGGGGTTCAATTTATTCCTGTTATTATCGTTGCAGGCATGTTTCTGCTATTTATAGTCAGCGGACTCAGCACTAAAATGCGGCAGGTCAGTGATTATGGTTTTGCAGGCAGTTACGGCGGAAGGATCACCAATGGTGCAGCAATCGCCAGTAACTGGATGAGTGCGGCCAGTATACTTGGTCTGGCCGGTCTGTTTTACCTTAAAGGCTATTATGCAATGGCATATGTTGTGGGCTGGACAGGTGGATATGTACTTTTACTGGTATTAATGGCAACCCAGATCAGAAGGTTCGGCAAATTTACAGCGCCAGATTTTGTTGGTTTTCGTTATGAATCAAATGCTGCACGCACCCTGGTAGCGCTGATTTCAATCACCATTTCGATCATTTATTGTATGGCCCAGTTCAGGGGGATTGCGCTGCTGGTTTCATGGCTGTTCGGAATGTCATACAGGGAAGCGGTTTTTACCGGAACTGCTTTGCTTGTAGCCTTTGTGGTCGTTTCCGGTACCATTGGTGTAATCAGAAATCAGCGATTACAGTATTTCGTACTGATCAATGCCTTTGTCTTGCCTCTGATGTTTATAAACTGGAAGCTTGGATATTTCTGGTTGTTGCCTCAATTCGGTTATGGAAAAGCAATTATCACACTTCAGGAAGAGTTCGGGTTTTTCTGGTCTGAACCGTTTGCATCTATATCACTTTTTCAATGGTTGGCCCTCTGTTTTTCCCTGATGTTTGGCACTGCCGGTTTGCCACATGTTCTGTCCCGATTTTATCTGGCACCCAGTATGCGTGATGCACGCTGGGGTGTTGTATGGGGGTTGTTTTTTATCTCACTGATCTACTGGTCTGCACCTGCATATGGGGTGCTGGCCCGTCTTTTTGACGCGCGTGCAGGTAATCCCTTTAAGGTTCCTGATACAGCAACTGCAGATATTGTTACCTTGACCGCAGCGACGCAGGCAGGATTGCCAGTATGGCTGATAGGACTGCTGGTTGCCGGCGGGATGGCAGCATCTTTTTATGCCGCTGCCGGGCTTTTGCAGTCTGGAGCCGCTGCTTTTGCCTACGATATCTATCCACGATTTGTCAGTTCTAATGCAACTGAAAGTGAGAAGGTGAATGTCGCCAAAGGTGCTTTTCTGGTTCTGGCATCTGTTGTTATGTTATTGACACTAAACCAGGTTGGATTGATTGCCGAAATTGCTGCTGTGGCTTTTGCCCTTGCAGGTAATACCATCTTCCCTGCCTTTGTTCTGGGTATCTGGTGGAGCCGCACCAATGCTGCCGGGGTAATGGCGGGAATGCTTACAGGACTTTTCATTACTGTTGCCCCACTGCTTCTTGGTGATCTGTTTCCGATTGTAAAGATTATATTTCCGCTGACATCTTCAGCCTTTATAGGAGCACCTTTGGTGATGCTGGTAATGATTCTAATTTCTCTGGCAACCCGTCCTCCATCAGATGAGATTGTTTCTTTTCTGATCAGTGACGTACATGACTCAGGGGGTAAATAATGGCGCTTTTGCTTGCAAAAGGCGATGATTTTACGTCATGGAGAGGTGTTGAGGAGTTTGCTGTTGCCTACCGTGATGCTGCTGTAAAAATGGCCTCGAGACTGGAGCCTTCCGGTGTTGCCCAGACTCTGGAACTTCTGGAAAACCAGTTGGCAGTTGTTAAGGAAGAAAACAGGTCTTTGGAACTTCTCCTTGAGCGTTTGCTGCTTGAAATTGACGATGTTGTTGAGCCTGAACAATTACGTAGCATTTTTACAGCTTTTTATGAAGGAGCCTACAGGCATTTTGCGAGATTCGGCTCTCCCACGGCCTTTTTCCATTTAAGCAAGACCTTCTTGTCCAGACTTTCTGCCTGTTGTCTCAGGCTTGCACGGCAACAGATCGAAGCAGATATTCCTCCTTTGGCGCTGCTTGCCATGGGACCGGCCGGTCGTCTGGAGACCACCCGCTTCTGCCGGGTTCAGCTAATGATGGTCTGGGAGGGAACTGCTCCTGATAAATTGGCTGCACGTCTTAGCAAAGAACTTGTGACATGGTTCCGTGTATGCGGAGTGATACTTGAAGAAAATGTTACGCCGCTGAATCCGGACTGGAGGGGAGGACTGGAACAGTGGCAGGCCCGTTTTGAGGCTGCCTCACGCAAAAAAGATCGATCTGTGTTGATAGAGCTTCTTAGGTTGGCCGATAGTACCATCCTGGCCGGGGATGCGGGGGTTGCGGAGAGGTTTGTCACCCTGTCCTTAAAATATCTGAGTAATCGTAATTTTGTAAGTAATCTGGTGGGACGCTGCATGTTGCTTACAAATGGAATAAATATGATGGGTGGATTGCGACTTGAAAAGAGTGGACCACATCGGGGGGCTTTTCCACTGCTTGATCATGCCTTTTTGCCGCTGGCCTCATCTGTTGCTGCAATTTGTCTGCTGCACAGGGTTAATGTGTGTGGAACCCCTGAAAGGCTTCGGGAGCTGGTGAGAATCGGAAAGCTGGATGTCGATCTTGCAGAAAGGGCACTACACGCCTGGAACTGTTTTTGTGAATACCGTCTGATGCTTGAACAGAAATCTTCTCAAGGACAGGATTGCAGGAATATTCTGCATTTAATGCCTTCATCACTCACTGCTGCTGAATCTGAACGTCTGCGTCAATCCCTGGAAACTGTGGCTGATCTGCAGCGTAATATGCAGGTTAGCTTTGGTGCCTATACATGAGTACGGGTCTGAAGATATCATTGTCTAGCGGCTCGCTGTTTACATTTCCGTTGCCGGATGCTTTTGAAATGGCAGCAGAAGCCGGTTTCGACGGGGTTGAGCTTATTATCAATCAGGATTTTCAAAGAGTGAATCCTGTGAAAGTTGTACGCAAATTGCAGGAAATTGCTCCGATTAATTCAATTCATGCCCCTTTCATGCTGCTGGATGGTTGGGGAGGCCCGATACAGTCACTTTTTCACAGCATAGATCTTGCCGCTGAAACAGGCATTCCGCTGGTAAATTTTCATCCGCCATCCTGGAAACATTTGGAGATCGGTTTCTGGCGCTGGATGTACAGAATCAGGGATTTTCAGAAGGAAGTCGGGATGGATGGAGTGGTGCTGGTAACATTAGAAAATATGCCATGTTCAGGCAGGTTGAATATAAATCCCAATATTCTGTCTTCAACCCACGATATGATTAATTTTATTCATGAACATAACCTGTATCTTACCTTCGATACAACCCATATGGGTTCTGGTAAGGCTAATTTTATTAATGATTTTTACCTGTTTTATGAATCCGGCAGGATACGTAACATTCATTTTTCAGATTACGGGTTTAATCGGGAACACCTAATACCCGGACACGGACATCTTCCACTAACACGCTTCCTGAATCATCTGAAGCACACCGATTACCAGGGATGCGTTACTCTTGAGGTAAGTCCGCATGAATTTCCAAAGAATAAAAACCTTATTCTGCGAAGTTTGCAGGAACTGCAAACATACATCCGAGTTGAGACTGGCATGTTGCCAATAGAGGAGATGGAGCGGTTTGAAGTTTTATATCCCGCAGATATCGAAGAAAATCCTGATGACTTGGATGATTATCATTCAGGCAGTTCTTTTGAGTCCGGGGTTGCTGTATAAAGTTTAACTGTCTGTGACTATCAGCGAATTACTTCATTGACTGCAAGTTTTTATTTGTCCTTTTAGCCTCTTGCAAAATTCACCAATTCTGTCATTCCCGAGGGGGTAATCGGGAATCTGGTTAGTTATCGCCTGAAAAACCATATCCCCAATAGATGCATTCGGGGATGACAATCTTTTGAAAGAACCTGATTTAGTAATTTCATAAACAGGTAAACTCGTGGCAGCAGGTTGCTTAATTTGCAACATTGAGAGACGTACTGAAAGAAAAGAGGTTGTTTTCTTCAAGCCATGTCTTGACACGGTTGCTCATAAATGTTTCGCGTATTTCTTCCAACTGTTGTTCGGCTTCAGGAAAAAAAGAAAGTATATCGGAATACCTGGCAAATGGAAGGGAACCAGAAAGGGCATGTTGCATTAAAAGGCTCAGTTCTTGATCCGTCTGGTTTTCAAGAAATTCCGACATCAGCTTTCGTTCTGTTGCAAGGTCCAGATAGGGAATTTCAAGAAAACGATCCTGGTGCTGTTCCATCTGCTCCCAGAAGCTGTCACCGAGGTCGGTGTGTACAGAAAATATCTCTCCGGTCATCCGGTCAAAGAAATAGACACGGTCCTGCTCCATATTAGAAAAAGCCCCAAGAAGTTCATTCCAGGCTACGGCTATACTGTGTACCATAAAAAATGCCCCTTTTAGTTCTATCTATTGACAGCTAAACTCAGCAACGTCACAATCTCAATTACCATGCGCAACATTTTTATTGCCGATGCACATCTGCACCAGCCTGAAGACAGCAACTATCGCCTGTTGCTCAGATTTATAGAATCATTACGGGGTAATACCGATACGCTTTGCATATTGGGTGATCTGTTTGATTTTCGTATCGGTCTGTCTTCAATATCATTCCCTGAACATGAGCCACTGCTTAAGGCTCTTGAACGTCTGCGTGCTACAGGTACCCGTTTGATATATTTGGAAGGTAATCACGATTTTCAACTTGGAGTCAGCCTTGCCATGCGATTGGATGCCGAGATATATGCCGGTCCTGTGACATTAAATCTTCAGGGAAAGAAGATGTTTCTTTGCCATGGTGATCTGGTTAACAGTGCTGACTGGCGCTATCGTATTCTACATCGGGTTTTAAGAAGTCGTGTCACCCTGTACGCTGGTAATCTGCTGCCTCAATCAGTTTTGTTAAAATTGAGAAAAAAACTGCAACTTACAAGTAAAGGACGTTACAAAAATGACCGTGTCCGTTGGGATTATCGTTCAATAATCAGAAATTACGCTGAAACAGTTCATAAAACTGGATGTGAAATTCTTGTGTTGGGTCATTTCCATTTGCCATTTGCTGAAAAGCAAAGCGATTTTACTCTGATTTCACTGGGAGACTGGATCAGTCACTTCTCATTTGCCGAAATGGTTGATGGTGAGATTCGCCTGCTTACTTATCCTGACTGAAAAATGTAGTAAGTGCCTGTTCACCTATGTGTGTTGCCTTGATTTTCCATTTATCGCCGTTTATTACCAGCGCCACCAGAGCTATGCTTGGCTTTTCAGCCGGAGCAAATGCTGCAAACCATGAATAATGCCCTTTGGGGGTATCGCCGTCAATAGATCCGGTTTTTGCTGCAATCTTTATATCATCAAGCAATCTTTGACCGTTATAACTTCTGAAGGCCTTGCGGGAAGTGCCGTTGACAACAGTAGTCAGCAACATTTGAGTCAGGCTGTCGGCTGTTTCTGGACTGATGACCCTGTCCAGCTCGCGAAAATGCGGAACTTCCAGTTGCTGGCCGTTTCTGCTAGCCTGATCAACCAGTCTTGGAACCATCATGGTTCCCTTATTGGCTATGGCAGCAGTTATGGCGGCAGCATGGATAGGCGAAACTTTCAGATCATGATCCAGCCCACATCCCTGCAAACGAATATCTCTTGTGGTTTCAGCCTTTGGTGCGTAACTTGGAATAGCTGGTATTCCAGGCAGCAGAAGTCTGCGGTTAAAGCCAAAACGGCTGCAGATGTTATTTAAAGATTCCTTACCTATCATATCACTGGCAATAATTCCATATACCGGATTGACAGACTTTCCCATTGCACTGGTCACATCTATGCTTTGGTTACGGCCTCTTGGGTGTGGGGTCCAGTTGTCAGGACTCTCCGAAACAACCTTTCCTCTGTATTCAAGCACTGTGGATGGATTGATCAGGTTCTTTTCCAGGGCTGCTGCTGCTGTAACCATTTTGAATAATGAAGCCATCGGATATATCTGGTATAAGGCGGTCTGCCCCCATTCGGGGTCAACTGATGAATGGCCTACGATCGAAAGCACTCTTCCGGTTGCAGGTTCAACAGCAACAAAAATAGCATATAACGGATTTGTTGTCTTTAGATATCCACGGATCTGCTGCTGAAGCTTAGGATTTATGGTCAGTTTAAGGGTTGTGCCGTCATCGGCTGTTGCCGAAAATTGACCTGCGTTGCTAATAGCGGTTGGCAATAAATCCGAGGCCACTGCAAATAGATCATCTCCTAAAGTCAGCTTTTGGACCTGCTCCATCTCAGGACGACGTCTTGATTCCTTCCAGGAAGATACTGCTTCAGCTCCCTTGCGAGCAAGCATAACCGTTGTCGGAATCAGAACTGACAGTAGCAGGAAAGTCCATAAGATACCTTTCCAGTGCTGCTGAAATATGTTTTTTTTCTTTCGGCCCAGATATTTTAAGTCACGCATTTGCTAACTATATGACAACTGACAGTAAAGTGTCAATTGGTGTAAGGTATTATACTGCAAACGATATAAAATTACGGTCTTTACTGACGCTGTAGCTGTAGGTCGGGTTAGCTGTTTCATCGCGTAACCCGACAGCCTTTCCCCCATTTAGCATGGTAATGTTGGGTTACGGCATACACCCGCCTAACCCAACCTACAATTAGCTCAATTTTTAACCTTTTGTAGTATATTTAAATCTTTCAGAAAGTTTGTAACAGTCCGCTACCTGAATTTAATTGCAGTACCGCTGGCCCTGTATTCAGTGGCAGGGAATGCTGGGAACAACACTATAGTCAACTGGCGACTTGATATCTCTGGAAAAATCAGTGCATCTGCTCCCATTTTGTATGCCTCTTCACGAAGTGCCTGATGCCCCCATTCATGCAGGTTTGGATCAAGGCTTCCATCAGTAAAATAGACTTCCCTGATTACCTGTATTCTACCTAGTTTAGTGTATGGACGTTGCAGTTCATCCTGGCTTAATACAGGGGGTAAATCAATACGTGGTGGTTTGGTGACAGGGACAGCAGAACAGCCAGATAAAAATAATATTAGTAATAATAAGAGAGTGAACCTCTTGTAAAAGTCCATAATTGTGTTCTTTTTAAAAGGGTTTCGGGTTAATCGGCTGTTTTTAACAGTTGAATGCAACTTCGATTTCTCCTTCCGTGTGGTGCCAACTTGACATGCTGCAACTGAATAAAGGATCAGGGGGGCAAGTGTCAAGGTTGAAGCCCTCTAAATTTGTAATTCCAACGTGATTTCTTCTGTAATCCATGTTTCTAACATGCAAAAATCAGAAAAGTAACCCAAATTGACCAGAGCCGCTTACCCGCTTTTAAAGCGCTTCCAGCCTGACTCTGCAAGATTGCGCATACTTTGAAGTGTGCGTTGGTAGAAACGACGCACAGGAAGGCGATTTAGTGTAATCTCATCATTTTGTCGCTCCATTACCAGTTCTTCACCTGGCATCAGCCCGGACAGTTGTTCTGCATGGTTTCCATCAAGACCAAACAGAAAACGATATTTTGTGCCGTGGAAACGGCAGGCGACAATTACCAGTATCTGAACTGGAATGCCGGTTTTGTGGTTATAGCGTATAGTGGAGTTGACAAACTCACCGCTGCATCTGCCTGTATCGGCCAGAAGGGCATCTACAGTAACCTGGCGGGGTTTGGGATGTCCCAGTGATGGCATACCCCAGGGACGATACGGCTGGTGGGACCGTTGCTGGTAATGTTCGGCTTTTTCGAGTAAAATCACAACATTGTTGTTGATAGGTCCGCCAATAGAATGAGACAGACCTGCCTTAAAACCGTTTTCTCTGATTAGTTTGTGATTTTCAACAATTTGGATCATCCCGGTGGCCCCCAATGGATGCCCACGACCTTTAAGACCGCCTGTCAGGTTGGTTGGAAAGCTTCCGTCAGGACCTGTAAGGCTATCATCAAGCAGTGCATCAAACAGATGGTTATGGCTGAATATTCCGAGGTCCACCAGGTTAATCGGGCCAAAACCGTTAAATGGATCATGCATATTTACGTGCAATTTACCTTCCATCTTGCGTATATCATGCAGACCTGACATGCCAAACGCATACCCGGCGGCTATAACTGTTGCAGGAAAAGAATAGAAATAATTTCTGTCTGCGATGGTTGGAATATCCGTTGCACTGCCCACCCCGGATACCATCACATCCTGCTGGCGTGACGTGAGTATCACAGCAGCGACACCATCAGACATTGGGCAGAAATCGTGATAGCGAAGAGGAGACCAGTAACGGTAGTTTTCACCACTGGCGACCTGTCTGTAATACTCTTCAACCGAAAGTTCTTTGCGAAGATGAGCGTCAGGATTTTGGCTGGAAAAACGATGACTGCGCTGTGTTAAAAGAGCTGAGTAGGCCGACCATTCCTCGTCTGAAAGCCCTAGTCGCATTTGCAGTGATCTGGCCACCAGAGCACCGCAGGCAGGCATTGTCAATCCGTATTCAGCCTCATCCCGATCTATTACGCCCGCAATGATCCTTGTTGCTTCCAGGGTAGACGCATCACTCATCTTCTGAATACCGATTGCAAGAACATGCTCATGTCGTCCGGATGCAACTTCAAGATAGGCGTTTTCAAAGGCTGAGGCACCTGAAGAAGATGCTGTGTCAATCAATACTGATTTTGCGCCTGATATCCCCAGAATGCCGGCAATCTTGGCAGCAGTGTTATCAACTCCTGAAAAGGCTGAAGGATTCTGACTTCCAACAACAACCGCCTCTACCTCTCGCCGCCTTACCGGAGAACCTGTAAAAACCTGACCGCATTGTTCTGCCATTTCAAGAAAATCTATTGCAGGCCGGTCACTACCGTTATAACGACCAACCGGCGCCATCCATGACGCTGCGAGAAATACAGGACGTGGTCTGAATACTGTTTCCATTGCAAATCCTTTTTCATCAAAAGTGCAAAAGGCGTTCACAAGAACGCCTTTCTATTTAACCCCGGAATTAAAATGAGATCCTATTTTCTTAACACCTTGATGACAGCAGAAAAATCTTCTTCACCATAACCTGCTTCAACGCCTTTTTCATACATCTTGCTGGCAGCCTCGGCAGCAGGCAGGTGCAGTCCCACAAGACGTGCGGCATTCATTACAAGATGCATTCCGTCGTTGACGTACTTCAATGCAAGGCTTCGGGTAAATTCACCACGTGACATTGCACGCCCTTTAAGATGGAAGATTGGTGAAGCAACACCTCTAGTATCCAGTACCTCAAGTATCTTGTCACCGCTAAAGCCCATACGTTCACCAAAGACTAGGCCTTCAGCCATAACCTGCACCAGGGTGCCCTGTACCATATTGACAATAAACTTCATTTTAGTGGCATCACCTATTTCACCCACATTAATGGTATTAAGTCCAAAAATGCTGAAAGGCTCACGACACTTGCCGATTATAGCGGGATCTCCGCCAACAATAATGGTCAACAGGCCATTAGCCGCATGATCCTTGTTACCCCAAACAGGTGCATCAAGGTAGAAACAACGTTTTTTAGCAGTCTCTTCAGCCATTTTGAGTGTTGTTTCAAGCGATGTGGTGCCCATATCGGCAAAAATAGTGCCAGGTTCAATTCCAGCCATGATGCCTGTTTCGCCACAAAATAACGGGCCCTGTTCTTCACCTTCCGAAACAATAGAAATAACCAGCTCTCTGCCACGTGCTGCCTCTGCGGCAGTTAAAGCCCCTGTAGCACCTAATGAGGCCAGATCAGCCACTTTTTCCGGGTCTGCATCAAAAACAGTCAGTTCATAACCTCCCTTGACGAGATTTGCAGCCATATGGCGACCAACTGTGCCTAACCCTATAAAACCGATTTTCTTCAACATATACAGTCCCCCAATAATAAATAAAATAATGTTATCTATAAGCTATACTATATCCTATTACACCGAAAGTACCCTACTGGCAACCATGATTTTTTGTATACAACAGGGTTCTTTCAAAAAGATTTGTCTGCGGTTTAAATAGATACACAAACAACTGTCAGGCAGCTTCAAATATCAAGACCCCGTCACTGTTTAATAACGGGGTCTTGTTCACATCTGCCTGATTACAAACTTTCTAACGCTGGCTATATCCCCGCTGCTGATGGCCGGATTTTGATTTGGATGCAGTGCTTTTGGTTGAGCCGGAAACAGATCTGTAATGACGTGGTACGGCTTCTGTTAAGGGCCTACGTCTCTTGCCAGTGTTATTTCCCCCTCGTCCGGCCACGGCAAGGGAACTGACCGGTTCAAGGCCTGGTATTGTATGTATCGGGACATTCTTGCCGGTATAGCGCTGGATACGTTGCAGGTATACCGCATCCGCAGGGGAGACGAAAGAGATAGCAATTCCGTTGGCACCTGCGCGACCGGTACGCCCGATCCGGTGAATATAGTCTTCTGCCGCACGTGGCAGGTCAAAATTTATAACGTGACTGATACCATTGATATCAAGCCCCCTGGCAGCAACATCTGTAGCTACAAGAAAACGAACCTTGCCGCGACGCAGGTTGGAAAGAGTGCGTGTGCGAGCACCCTGAGTCATATCTCCATGCAGGGCAGCAGCAGAAAAACCTCTGTCATAGAGGTCACGCGCCAGGGTGTCAGCATCCCTTTTGGTTGCGGAAAAAATTATAGCCTGGGTGATAGCAGGGTCTTCAAGCAGATGATGGAGCATCTTGTGTTTGTGCAGGAGATTATCACTGATATGAATCCGCTGTTCTATGGATTCGTGGTTTTCCTTGCTGCTTGAAATAGAAATACGACTTGGTTCACGCAACAGACGTCCGGCAAGTCCTGCCATCTGGTCATCCATAGTGGCAGTAAACATAAGTGTCTGCCGCTTTTTAGGGGTAGCTGCAGCAATCTGATCAACCGCATCGGTAAAGCCCATATCTAACATGCGGTCCGCTTCATCCAGTACAAGCATTTCAACCCTTGAAAGATCGATCCTTCCACGTTCAAGGTGATCAATCAGGCGACCTGGGGTGGCAACAATCAGGTCAACCGGCTGGCGTAGCAGACGAACCTGATCCGGATACGGCATACCCCCTACAATTGAACCAAAACGCATTCTTATGAAACGTCCATATCGGGCTACAGAATCAGCAACCTGTGCTGCCAGTTCTCTTGTAGGTGTCAAAACCAGTATGCGTGGCCCGTTACCCGGCTGTCCGGGGCTGGTCAGGCGTTCAAGCCCTGGAATAATAAAGGCAGCGGTTTTTCCGGTGCCGGTCTGGGCAGAAGCGATCAAATCCCGGCCTGCAATAGCAGGTGGAATGGCCTCGGCTTGAATTGCTGTGGGAGTCAGATAGCCACAGGCAGAAATAGCCTTCAGGATTGAAGCGTGCAGATTCAGTTCATTAAACGACATTGTAAACTCCTGATTCGTCAAGAACAGAGAACTGCCGACAATCGCTCTTAGATCTTTCGAATATGTTAATGATGTTAAAAGTTTGGACGGGTGCATCGGGATATCCGTTATCCCTGAATATCAGCATAACCATCGCATTTGGTCGGCAGTACTCATTAATGTTCCAGGTCAACAAAAGGTCTTAAAAAGCCCATTTGTCCTGAATCAATTGTCGCAAACCAAACGCGGTGCTGCAGAATCGGGTAAGTAAACCGGATGCAGGAGGGGGTTAGTCAGCGATAAACGAGGCGAAGATAAGTTTTGTACTCTTACGTTAGTTCCTAATGGAATGCAAGAAAAAAATAGATATGCTTTAAAGATACTTACAGACTTATACAAATAAAAGCATTGACATAGATATGTTACATCAATATATTCTTTAAGTTTTAGACAGATATGAACTTAAGCCTGAAGCTGGCTTAGAATATTGAAAGTAGGGGGAATTTAAGCAATGGAACAGTATGCGGTATTTTTTTCTTTGGCTTGCGCTGTGGCAGCGGTTATTTACGGGCTGGTGTCTGCCAAATGGATTCTGGGACTGCCTCAGGGAGATGAACGGATGCGTCAGATTGCCGGTGCAATCCAGGAAGGCGCCGGTGCCTATATGAAGCGTCAATACACTATCATTGCTACAGTAGGCGTGATTATGTTTATCGCACTGTTCGCATCGCTTGGCTGGAAAACAGCCGTTGGTTTTGCAGTTGGTGCCATATTCTCAGGACTGACCGGATTTATTGGTATGTTTGTTTCTGTAAGAGCCAATGTCAGAACTACTGAGGCAGCCAAGTCTGGAATTCATAAGGCGTTGAATGTAGCATTTAAAGGCGGGGCTATCACAGGAATGCTGGTTGTTGGCCTTGGATTGATGGGAGTTGCAGGTTATTATTTTATACTGCAGAAACTGATGCCCGGTGCTCCTGTGAAAGATGTTGTAAGCCAACTGGTAGGCCTCGGCTTTGGCGGTTCTCTGATATCAATTTTTGCTCGTCTGGGGGGAGGTATCTTTACCAAGGGGGCAGATGTGGGAGCCGACCTGGTTGGCAAGGTAGAAGCTGGCATACCTGAAGACGATCCACGCAACCCGGCGGTTATTGCAGATAACGTGGGTGATAACGTTGGTGACTGCGCTGGTATGGCCGCCGACCTTTTTGAGACATATGCTGTTACTTTGATAGCTGCAATGCTGCTGGGTGCTATCGCCTTTACCAATAACGATTCGGCTGTCAGCTATCCCTTGATTCTTGGTGGCGTCTCCATAATTACCTCAATTATCGGTACCTTTTTCGTAAAGTTGGGGGCTAGCCAGAAGATTATGCCAGCTCTTTACAAGGGACTGATTGCTTCCGGTGCTCTTGCAGCAATTGCCTTTTATTTTGTGACCGTAAAGATGTTTCCTGCCGGGCTTACCAACGCTGCTGGTGAGAGTTTTAGCGCTGGGAGTATCTTTGTTACATCACTGGTCGGTTTGGCTGTAACCGGTGCTATTTTCTGGATTACCGAATATTACACTTCAACCGAGTATGCACCTGTCAAGCATATAGCCCAGGCTTCCACAACAGGCCACGCAACCAATATTATTGCAGGGCTTGGGATATCCATGAAATCTACAGCCTTGCCGGTGATTGTCATCTCTGCCGGCATTATCATCGCCTTTAAATTTGCCGGCGTCTATGGTATTGCAATTGCGGCTGTTTCCATGCTTTCACTTACCGGTATTGTTGTAGCCATGGATGCATATGGACCGATTACAGATAATGCTGGCGGTATTGCCGAGATGGCTGAACTGGATGATTCAGTTCGTGCTGTAACTGACCCGCTTGATGCAGTTGGCAACACTACCAAGGCAGTTACCAAAGGTTATGCAATCGGTTCTGCCGGTCTGGCTGCTGTTATACTCTTTACCTCTTACGTTGATGAATTGAAACTGATGGGTAAAAATATAGACTTCAGCCTTTCGGACCCCTACGTTATTGTTGGTCTGTTTATCGGAGGTATGTTGCCCTATTACTTTGCTGCCCAGTGTATGGAAGCTGTTGGCAAGGCAGGTGGTGCAGTTGTTGAGGAAGTTCGCAGGCAGTTCCGAGAGATAAAGGGGATCATGGAGGGTACAGGCAAGCCTGATTACGCTGCATGTGTTGATATTGTGACCAAGTCTGCCCTCAGAGAGATGGTTATACCTGGTATCATCCCGATTGCAGCACCTGTAATCGTGGGTTTTACTCTTGGACCCAAGGCATTGGGAGGGGTGATCGTTGGTTGTATTGTTACCGGTATCTTTGTCGCAATTTCAATGACAACTGGTGGCGGAGCCTGGGATAATGCCAAGAAGTACATAGAAGATGGCTACTTTGGTGGTAAGGGTGGAGAAGCCCATAAGGCTGCTGTTACTGGTGATACAGTGGGTGACCCTTACAAGGATACTGCCGGACCGGCTGTAAACCCGATGATCAAGATTATCAACATAGTGTCTCTTCTGATTATTCCGCTTTTAAGCAAGATGTAATTTTGCATAAAGTTTTTGAACATTCAAGACAGAAAACAGTCCTGATCCAGCCATGCAGGCTCAGGACTGCCCTGTCAAATGATTCACCACTAACGGATTAATATGCAGATTGATCGATCTGAATCTTTTTAAAACTGTCCCGTTATTGTAAACTGCAAATATCCAACCGGACTATTCGCAAATCCGAGGGTTACATGGAAACAATTCTGCAAAAAAGTTCACAGCTTTTGGATGAGTTAACGCCGCTGACCCAGTTGACACGTTATTGTTCAGTGCCGGAAATTACAGAATCACTGCAACAGATATTTTTAGACATTTCAACAATACGTCGCAAGTTTGAAAAATGGGATGCTGAAACCAAACTAAATCAGGAACAGATTAAAACCGCTGATTCTGTACTTCTTAAAAAACTGCATGATGATATGAACCTGACTGAGCTGGAGCGTTTCCTTGCCTCGGAATCGGTTTCCAGCCTGCACAAAACCTGCACATGCTACCGTAACCTTCTGGCAGAGCGCGCCCTTGAAATAGTGACTGATGAGATGATTAATTCTGGACTGGGTCCGCCTCCTGTCAGCTATGCATTGATAAGCATGGGCAGCGATGGGCGCGAAGAACAGACCTTGATTACTGATCAGGACTATCTGATTGTATATGATGATGGAGCTGGTGAAGAGGCTGACAACTGGTTTACAGATTTTGGCAACCGCCTGGTTGATTGTCTGGAAACGGCTGGTTTCAAGCGTTGCACCGGCGATATCATGACCAGTAACCCTACATGGAGAGGTTCATTAAGCCAGTGGCGTAAACGGTTGTTTGCGATTGTCCGCTACGAGGTAGAGGACTTTGCTAAAAACATGATGGATCTTATAGTTCTATCTGATGCCCGTTATGTTGCCGGAGATCATCAGTTGGGCACGAATTTAATCAATATGATTCGCAGCATGGAAAAAGAGCATTTCCAGGTGCTATGGGGTATGGCCAGGGCCGCAACAGAGATGAAGCTGGCCTTGGGTTTCATGCGTAAATTATGGACAGAGCCATCTGGAGAACATCGGGGAGAGTTAAATGTAAAGCTGCTGGCTTGGGCCCCCCTAGTGATGAACGTCCGTATTTTGGCCATCAGCCAGGGAATGGCAGCTACTAACACAGTAAAGAGGATTACCCATCTGGAGCAGGAAGGCAGTTTTTCTGCAGAAATGGCAGAAGGGCTGATGGATGCATACGACATACTGACGCGCCATCGTATCCTGTTGCAAATCAAACAGATAAAGGGAATACAGAAAGATTCCCATTACCTTGATCCTCTAATGCTGGAAAATGACGAGCGTGAACATTTACGACAAGCTGTCATCAGGGTGGAAGAACTACAGAAGATGATTCATGCCAATTTTAATATAGTGTAAATTCTTGACAACTAAATGTCAGGCCTCCAACTGACTACTGGCATTAGTTTCCAGATTGACTGCCGTGTTCGATACTCATATCTGAGGACTGCTGTCAACGATTCGAAGTATATCACATTATCACAAATTCGAGATTGAAGATTTCAGTAGATACTTGGCATATAACTTCGTTCATAATTTTGTTTGGTTTCAGCCATGCCAGCATTAACCAGTTGACCGAAAACGTAACCTCTCCCTCACCATGATACGCAACCTGCATAACCGTTTCGGCATCCCTGCCGAATCACTGATCCAGCCAGGCAAGCTTGCAGCCTGAAAATTGAGGATGCATGTTTGCTGCTCACCAAAAAAACAAGGAATGGTTTTCCGTCTATCCGTTTGGGTTTTATCAAGTCTACGTTTTTGTTACGAATCGATAACTGTGCTGTTCTGGCCAGTCCGTTTTTTCTTCTGGTATCCACAAAGGTCTCAACAAGCAACGGTTCTGTTCCGTATCTGTTCTTCCAGTCATACTTGACTCTACGTAAGGCCTTGCCAAAAATAAACGAGGCAAGATGGGGAACACGAACTGATGGCCGTAAATACTTCTTACGCATTTTGTGGGACAAGGATAGCCCAGAGGGAGAGGGAACTTTTCTATTTTTGCTGAATCTTCGTGCTAATCAGGAAATTTAATAAACCATATAAACCGCGAGGCAGGCAGTGCAAAATAAACCAACTGGAACCCCAGATTACCGCCCGATACTGTTCAGCATCACCATAGCAGTGTTCATGTGCCTGCTAGACAGCCACATAGTCCGGATCTGCCTTCCGGTGATAGCCCGGGATTTTGCCATATCTTCCGGCCAGAGCTCCTGGATTAATCTTGCCTACCTGCTGGTGGCGGCGCCTGCACTGCCTGTTTTTGGCAAGATTGCCGATATTATCGGGTACAAAAACATCTTTATCTTCGGCTATAGCCTGTTCACCATCGGTTCAATGCTGTGTGGCATCAGCCCCAACGCCCATGCTCTTGTTGTTTCACGCCTGATTCAGGGGATTGGAGGGGGGATGCTGCTTGCTTCAGGCCCTTCCATGATTCCAAAGCTTGTCCCGCCTGACAGACGGGGGTTTGCCTTCGGGCTGCAGGCAACCGCAGCAGGGGTGGGAATCTCGCTGGGCGCCCCACTGGGGGGGATACTGACCGATCTGTTATCCTGGCGCTATATCTTCTACATCAATGTTCCGGTATCTATGGCCGGTATCTATTTCGCTGTCCGCTCCATTCCGCAGGATCTGTGCGCCGATGTTCTCAAAACTGTGCGGAAAAGACTGGATATACCAGGAAGCATCTATCTCTACCTCTCGCTGCTCTCCCTTACCCTGGGGCTGAGCCTGCTCTCAAAGTTCAAGACCAGGCCGGCTCCACTGCTGCTGCTTATGACTGTCGGTCTGGTTTTCATGCTGTTTTTTGTGAAGCGCATGCGCCACTGCCCTGAACCGCTTATTGATCTGTCGCTCTTTACCAGGCCGTTCTCGCTTATCCTGCTGTCAACCTTTACCGGCTATATCATTATGACCGGCAACGGTTTCATGATGCCGTTCTATCTGATGGGCTCCCTGAAACTCACGCCAGCCCAATCCGGGCTGATGATCCTGTTTTTCTCGTTAAGCTTTTCCCTCTTCAGCTCTGTGGCCGGGCGGCTTGCAGATCTCGGTGATCCCAAAAAGATAGGGAGTCTGGGGATGCTCGGCACCGCCGGGGCTTTCGCCTTCTTTGCAGCGGTCGCTTCCAGCCGTTCTGTTCTGCAGACCGCCCTGTTTCTGTTCCTGTATGGCACGATGTTCGCCTTTTTTGTGGCTCCAACCAACAAACTGTTTACCATCTGCACACCTGCAAGCAAACAGGGGATTGCCAACGGAATCTATCGCACTGCGGTGTTGCTTGCCACACTGGCAGGGCTTGCCATCTACGGTTCGCTGATGGATTCTGTTACGGCGTCAACCCCAGAGTCCCTGTTTTCACACCTGTATCTCTATTCAGTGCTGCTGCCGCTCAGCTCATGCATACTGATCTATTTTTCCAACGTCTCATCACCTTTGGCTGATGAAACAAAAACACCGTAAAAACGGAGGGAAGCGATGCATTGTGTAACGATATTTCAGGCTGTACTTTCGGGAGGCAGGCTATGACACCTGTCGAATCGGTTATTCTGCTCCCCTCACAGGTAAGGTTTGTGGGACCGGCCCTTGCCTTTATCAGGTCCCTGGCAGCCTCCTGCCGGTTTTCACCCACAGCTCTCAATGAGATAGAGGTGGCGGCGGAAGAGGCACTTACCAACGTCATCAAACATGCCTTTGAAGGGAGTGCAGATGAGACCTTCAGGCTGTCAGTGGCATTTACCGAATCAGAGTTTTCCATAACCATAGCTGAAAAGGGGATGCCGTTCAGCCCTGCCCTGATAGCGGAGTTCAGCCCTGAAAAACTTCAGGATACCCTTGAGTCGGACGGGCTTGGCGTGTACCTGATGAAACGGATGATGGATGAGGTACGCTTCGAAAACCTGGGGCGGGAGGGGAAATCCCTTACCCTGGTCAAGCGGTTCAGGGATAACCAGACAGAGGCGGTTGCCGGAAACAGCGCCAATTATCTCCTTGTCCGGGAGAGACCCCATCCCCCTGCACAGGACAGCGCCTTTGAAGTCCGCCCCTTCCGGCCGGAAGATGCCCTTGAGATATCACGCTGCGCCTACAAGGCCTACGGCTATACCTACGAACCGTATATCTATTACCCGGAACAGATTGTGGAGATGAACCGTTCCGGCAGGCTGCGTTCCTTTGTGGCCTGCGAAAAAGGAAGTGGCGCGATCTTGGGGCATATCGCCCTTAAATTCAAAAACGGTTCTGACATCATTGCTGAATTGGGGGTTGCCTTTGTCAAGCCTGAGTTCAGAAAGTCAGGGGTATTCAACCTTATGAACCTTCAGGCAATACGTAATGCGGCGGAATCCGGACTGTACGGTTTTTTTGTGCGGGCGGTGACAAGCCATATCGCCTCCCAGAAGATGGCTGAAGCAGTGGGATTGCAAACCTGCGGGGTGATGCTGGGGCTTTTCCCCGATGATGTTGATTTCAAATCCCTCACCGGCAGAATACGCCAGAAGGAGAGCGGTTTGACGCTGTACCGTCCTTTCATGGCCGGACAGAAGCGCAGCATCTACCCGCCGGACCGCCATAAAGAGAAAATTCTGGAACTGTTCCGTACCTTTGCCATTCCGGTGCACTGCGAAGAGGGCTCCCCCCCTGATGCCGGAAAAACCAGGATAGAGGCGGCGACCGTGCCGGCCCTGAATATTGCCGAGCTTGACCTGCTCTCAGCAGGCCCTGATGTTGCCAGAGAGCTTCAGGCAACCGTGCGGGAGTTCTGCCTGAAACGTACGGATGCCCTCTTTATCAACATAGACCTTGAAGCCCCCTGCTGCCCCTTTGTGGTGCAACAGTGCGAACAGCTCGGTTTTTTCTTTGCCGGAATACTGCCGTTCGGCCTGAACAGCAGACATACCCTGATTCTGCAGTATATGAACAACCTTGCCATTAATTACGATATCATCAAGCCTTATGCAGCGATCTCACAGGCTCTGCTGGGGTATGTGCGATCCTGTGATTCGAACAGGGAGGCTGATTGATAAGCAGCTACGTTATTTGTCGTGGCAGTAATCAGCTTGCAAACTATCGGTATTTGATGCCACTATAGACTTACCGCATCTTACTTGGGGGATACACAATGGAAACAACTCTGTCCAGCAAAGGGCAAAT
>DYNH01000147.1:0-2581 GCA_020721175.1 Trichlorobacter lovleyi
AACGGATTATGAAAGCAATGAACCAGGCTGTTCCTGAATCAAAGCGGGTGCTTGAGTTGAATCCTGATCATCCAATTGTCAAGGTAATGGGTGATATGTACAGGCAAAATTCAGAAAACTCGCGTCTGCTTGATTATGCTGATCTTCTATATGACCAGGCCCTGCTTACCGAAGGCACTCCTATCAAGGATCCCCTCAAGTTTACCAGACTTGTAAGTGAGCTGATGGTAAAGGCAGCACTGTAGCAAGCTGATTTTATAATCAGGCTTCCCCCGTCTCCAGCATATCGAGATTGGGGGAAACCTGATTGATCAAGAAACAGAATCGGCAGGATTCTTGTGTTTTTTCATCTGTTTACCTGCTGCTTGCGCCTAAAACAGATGGGCAGCAAAGATCAGTTGATCCGGTTTGCCCATCACAAGCACAACATCCTCTTCCTGAAAGCGCCAGTCAGGATCAGGATTTGAGCAAACTTGTTCTCCCCTCTTAATCACAAGTACTGTTGCACCTGAACGATTACGCAGCAGACCATCCCGCAATAGCGAGCCTTCTATTTGCGAACCGGGTTGTACCCGATAGGTGGCCAGCTCCACTCCGGAAAGATAACCTGATATTCCGGTTGCATGGCTGTGACGACGGCTCACGGTTCTGAACATCTGATAAGAATCCCGTCGTATTTCAGAAATACAATGTTCAATCTGATCATGTGTAACCATATAGGTGCGCAGAACCCTCGCAAATATCTCCACCGATGTCTCAAACTCCTCCGGCACAACATCATTTACCCCTAACTGGTAGAGCGGTTCCATTTCAGCTACATAGCGTGTTCGGACAATCATATGGATATCCGGTCTCATTGTTCTTACCTGAGCAGCTACCCTGCGGGTTGCGGTTGCATCTGAAATGGCAATTACAACTATGCGGGCCTTTTCGATCAGTGCGTGTGAAAGAATTTCCGGTCTTGAGGCATCACCAAAGATGATTCTTACCCCTTTTTTACGTTCTGTCTTAACCGTATGGTGGTTTGTTTCAATGGCAATATAACGGATGCCGTTGCCATTCAGCACCCTGGCGAGGTTTTTGCCATTTATTCCAAAACCTACAATGATAACATGATCCTCCATTGGAAAACGGTCATGGCTGGTTCCTGTGGTCCTGGTGCCTCTCTTCAGTGAAGACGGTAATCTTGAGGCAATGTAATTTGCCAGAGGCTCGGCATATCTGATTGCAAAAGGAGTAAGAGCCATGGTAGCAACCGAAGCAGCCAGAAAAAGCTGATACTGCTCCGGGTTAAGCAGTCCGAACTTTTGTCCGGACTGGGACAGCACAAAGGCAAATTCTCCAACCTGTGCCAGCAGCAACCCGCTAATCAGAGCAGGCTTGAGAGGGAATTTAAGTACCAGGGCAGCGGAGGTTGCTACAAGCCATTTGATCAACACAATTACAATCACTATCAGCATTACAGCCAGAGGTTTTCTCAAAACTGCAGCAGGATCAAGCAACATGCCTACTGATATGAAAAACAGACTCATAAAGGCATCACGAAACGGTATTATATCACCCATTACCTGATGGCTGTATTCGGATTCAGAAATGGCCAGACCTGCAATAAAAGCACCCAGTGCAAGGGAGAGTCCTACCTGGGCGGTTAAAAATGCCGTGCCGAAACCAACAAAAATAATTGTCAGAATAAATAGTTCCCTGCTTCTTGTGCGAACTACCTGATTAAATATCCACGGCACTGCAAATCGGGCGCCGAAGTGAGAAACCACAACCACCACTATTGCCTTGGCGGATACAACCACAACACCTGACAGACCATTGCCTGCTCCGCCAAGAAAAGGTGTAAAAAGCATTAAAGGCACCACACACAGGTCCTGAAATATCAATATGCCCAGGCAGGTCTTTCCATGTGGAGTATCCATCTCACCGGCATCCATCAAGAGTTTCATCAGAATAGCGGTACTGGAGAGCGAGACAAGAAATCCGAAAAAGGTTGCCTGCTGCCAGCTAAAATTGAATGCTATCCCTAAAAGAGCCACAACCACAATGGTGATGCCAACCTGTAGCCCCCCGCCCCAAAGCACAAGATGTTTGATTCGAAGCAGCTCTTTAAGCGAAAACTCTATCCCGATGGTAAAAAGCAGCAGAACAACACCAATTTCTGCCATCTGTTCAACCTGATGGGCATCCCTTATTAAGCCGAATGAGTAAGGTCCTGCCAGAATTCCGGTGCAAAGAAAGCCGATAATGGACGGCAGTTTGAACTGTCTGAAAAGCACAACCGTTACCAGTGCCAGACCGAACAGTAGTACCAGGTCTTTTAATAGTGAAAATTCCATATTTATCTGACAATCCCCTTTTTTGCTGAGCCTCTTGAAAAATTCTGTTCCTAGAGTAAAGGTAATAGGGTTAAGGGTCAAGTGGCAAGGTTTTGTAGGGTTGATCAGAGATAATAGCTTGACCACTTCCCCATGTTTTTGTTATTGACAATTAAAATCATATCAGGTGGTAGTCATTATGATACTGGAGAAAAAAAAGGCGTTTAATGCATTTGCTGCAAAAAAGGGGCTAAGATCTA
>DYNH01000147.1:2681-4345 GCA_020721175.1 Trichlorobacter lovleyi
CTGGAGAAAAAAAAGGCGTTTAATGCATTTGCTGCAAAAAAGGGGCTAAGATCTACCCATCAGCGCGATATAATTCTTGATGTCTTTTTATCTACCCACGAACATCTAAGCGTTGAAGAACTCTACCTTAAAGTAAAAATTTCACACCCAGGCATAGGACAGGCAACAGTATACCGAACTCTCAAACTTTTTGTTGAGGCCGGACTTGCTCGTGAAATGACCCTTTCGGACGGACAGACAAGGTATGAACATCAACTGGCCGGAGAACATCACGATCATCTGATCTGCATCAGATGCAATGCTATCATAGAATTTGAAGACGAAACTATTGAGCGACTTCAAAAAGAAATTGCCCAACGACACGGTTTTGTGCTTACCAGTCACAAGATGCAGTTATGTGGTTTATGCCCTGCATGTAAAGACTCAGTATCCCGGAAATAATCATTTTAGGCTTTTTCAAAAACAGTGCTTAACCTTGAACAAGCTTGAGGCTAATGATCTGTAAGCAAGTAAGATACTGATATTTTGCCTTTAATGCTATGGTCAAGGCATTTAAGAAATATTTTTGAAAGAGGGGCATTATTAAAAATGATTTTCAACATAAGGAATCTATAGATGTCAGTTTCCAGCGATTTAATTGAAAAACAGCATATTTCAAGAAAGGTTGCCCTTGTTGGTAATCCCAACGTAGGCAAAAGTGTTCTGTTTAATGCGCTTACAGGCAGTTATGTAACTGTTTCAAACTATCCTGGCACTTCAGTTGAGGTATCCAGGGGACATGCTTCTATTGCCGGACAGTCCTGGCAGGTTATTGATACCCCTGGCATGTACGCAATTCACACCATAACCGAAGAGGAACGTGTAGCACGTGAAATCCTGCTAAACGAGCATCCCGATGTTGTTTTGCATGTACTTGATGCACGCAATCTTGAACGGATGTTACCCATGACCATCCAGCTTATAGAAGCCGGTCTGCCAGTGGTACTTGTGGTTAACATAATGGATGAAGCTGAAAGAATGGGATTGTCTTTTAATCTGTCCCTGCTTCAACAAAGACTTGGAGTCCCTGTTATAGCCTCTGCAACTGCTCATAAAAGGGGTATTCAAGAGATTAGAACAGCCATTGCAGAGTTTGGGCAGAGCTGTGGTCTTCCAATCAATTACAGCCGCCTTCTGGAAGCCGATGTCAAAGAGGTTTCCAATCTGATGCAGGGCAGCTATGTACTTTCGCACCGAGCCCTGGCCCTGCTGCTGCTGCAAGGAGACGAAGAGATTACGGCTATAGTGGAAAAAGAGGAGGGTAACAGATATCCTGAACTGCACGAAAAAGTTAGAGAAATCGCGTTTGAGCGCAGGGAATCCTTTCATCTTGATCTCTCAATGGAAAGAAAGGATATGGTCAGTCGCCTGATTCAGGGGGTCATCAAACTTCCTGACAAGCAGCATGAAACGTTTGGAAACAGACTCTCACGCCTGACTGTGCGGCCATTGACAGGCGTTCCTATTCTACTTCTTACACTCTATTTCGGACTCTACAAATTTGTCGGCAGCTTTGGTGCCGGGACCCTTGTTGATCTGCTGGAGGGCAAGCTTTTTGAGGAACTTTTTAATCCCTGGATAACAGGGTTAATAAACGGAATGTTTCCGTGGTGGTGGTTGCAGGA
>DYNH01000147.1:4445-5727 GCA_020721175.1 Trichlorobacter lovleyi
GCTCAATTTCTTATGATGCTGAAGGAAAGGGGCTGGAAGGTATCAATAGCCATTTTTCTGTTTGTCAGCGTGCTGGCCTTTGGTAGCGGATTTCTGCTTAACAAGCTGCTTGTTATAACCGGGTTGATTTGAAATATGAAATGCGGATTCTGTGGGCATGAATTTGAAGAGTCTGAAGGCACCAAAGGCTGCGGTGCCTGTGCGGGAGGCTGTCACGGGATTCATTGTCCACGCTGCGGATATAAAAACCTTTTTGAACCTGAATTTTTTAAACACATAAAAAAAATCATGTCATGGAAAGACAGGGAGCATAAAAAATGAAACTTTCCGAGCAGGCTGAAGACATTATTGAAAGACTCTGGATAGAGGTTGAAGAAAAAGGGGGAGCCTTTATGGATCTCTATGCCTTAAACCTGAAACCTGATGATGAACCTGTAAAAGAACTGATCCGCAATGCCCTTGCCGAGTTGCGCAAGGGAATGCTCTATATCAGACCAGAGGGGCGTGAAGTGGGCAGGATGACTGTCAGAAGGCATCGTCTTGCAGAACGTTTAATGATGGATGTTTTTAATATAAAAGGAGAAGATGCGGATTTTTTTGCCTGCCAGTTTGAACATCTGCTAAAAGACGGCGTAGATGTAAAGCTCTGCACACTACTTAACCATCCTGAAACTTGCCCACATGGAAAACCGATACCCCCTGGTGAATGTTGTGCCGAGGCACGCAAAAAAGGGGATCTTGGAGTAGTACCCCTGACAGAATTCAAATCGGGTCAAGAAGGGGAAATTGCCTATATTCTGACTGAAGACAACAAGAAGATGCAAAAACTTATGGCTATGGGAGTGCTTCCTGGCAACCGGATTATTCTGGTGCAGGCATTTCCGTCATACATATTCAAGGTAGGCTTTTCTGAATTTGCCATTGATGCGGCACTTGCAAGAGAAATCTTTGTAAGGATGCTGTAGTGTAAAACATAGTGTCATTCCGTCAGTTTTTTAGCCGGAATGACACATATTAACAGATTGTTCGCTAAACTGAGTGGGTAGATACCCCTGAGTGGTTACCGATCAGGATAGATTTCTTCTCTCTACCGCATCTTTGCCAAATACGCTACTATATGACACTGTTCTTCGGGCTGGGCGCGGATTCCTGCGCCCTATCGGAGTCCAGATTAACTGTCAACTAGTCACATCTCATACTGAAAACCCGCCAGCCAATCTCGATTGAGTTGCCTTACCTGAGTAGTTATACCACAAAAGGTTAAAAGTTGAGCTAATCGTAG
>DYNH01000148.1 GCA_020721175.1 Trichlorobacter lovleyi
GGGCTGCATCAAGATGGCGGTAGACAGCAACAGGCTTCTTCTTCTGCAGCACCTTCTCAATAGCCTCCTGATTGTCAATCCCCCCTTTGAAAGTGGTTCCCATTGCAACTACCACCAGGGCCGGACGCTTGGGGTTCAGCGCCTTTTCAAACTCCTTGATATCCATCTGCCCTTTGACATCCGCCTTGATCAGCTTCATGTCCAGGTTCTGGAGATCACCCAGCTTCTTGATGGAGTAGTGTGCTTCCTCTGAAACATACAGCACCGGCTTTAGCTTGCTCTTTGAGAGCAGGTACTTAACCCCGAAGTAAACACCGTGGTTGTTGCCGTCAGTGCCGCTCATGGTGACAATTCCCCAGTATTCGTTGGGCTTGAAACCGAAATTGGGGGCAAAGAAGTCGATCACCTCATTCTCGAACTGGTGAGTGTTCAGGTGGATGATGGCCGGCTTGCGGGGGTTGCCAACGTTGTTCATTGCCACATTGGCAAGGCCGGTATCTGCAAACCAGCGGTAGAACTCCTGCAGATCAACATTCTGGTTGATTGGATAGCCGATTGCCTGGTTCTTGCTCTCCACCATTTTCTTTGCAAATGCGTTCAGGCGGTTCATGTCCACTTCACCAGCCGATGCGGCAAGCGCTGTTGCCAGGATTAGAAAACCGGACAGAATGTACTTTCTCATCTTATTTCTCCTTTTCTTGTTGTTATGAGGCCCTGTTAAGACCTTAAAGGTGAGGCTCTTTCAAAAAAAATGTCATCCCCGAAGGCCTCTATCGGGGATCCAGTCTTTTCAGTCAGTTAAAATCTGGATTCCGGCTTAAAGCCTGCCGGAATGACACAATTCGGGACTTTTGAAAGAGGCACAGGTTAATCAGTTTATTACACCCAGACGGCGAACCGGTTCTGCTGAGGGTTTTGCAAGCAGATACCCCTGGACCAAATTAGCCTTCTGTTGCTTTACGTAATCAAGTTCTTCAATGGTTTCGATCCCCTCTGCAAGTACCTTTATACCGTTATCAAATGCTATCTGGGACATTGCCCTGAAGATTGACTGCTTTACCGGATCCTTGTCAATCCCGCGGATAATCTCCATATCAATCTTTATGATATCTGCCCCTAGTGCAGCCAATGTAGATAAATTTGTATAGCCACTGCCAATGTCATCAAGGGCAGTTCTGAACCCTTTGTTTCTGTAAAAGTCCAGAATCAGGCGCAAATGCGGCAAATCTTCAACCTTGTGGGTCTCTACCACCTCAAAAACAACCCTGGATGGGTCGTATTCAAGCTGTTTTGCCCAGTGCATGGTGCTTTGCAGACATGTCTCTGGCACATAGACCGATGTAGGGACAAAATTAATATAGACATCGGTTGAAATTTTTTTGACAGCAGCAGATTTAAGCGCATTTTCACGGCAAAGCCGGTCCAGAAAAAAAAGCAGATCGTTCTCCGTTGCCAGTTTGAAAAGCAGATCAGGCGACATAAGACTGCCATCAGATTTTACGCCGCGTGACAGGCATTCATATCCGGCAATCTCCATATCTGGCAGGGATACAATAGGTTGGAAATGAGTAGTAATCGTATTTTTTTCAAAGATATCGATAAATTCCTTGTTGTTTAAAAGAAATAGCCACTTTTTAAGGGACTTGGTTCTGGAAAAGGCAGAGAAGTCAAGTTGTTGACCGGTCTCAAGAAACAGCAGGCTTATACCCTCAGCTTCAACATCAGCTATATCCGAGCGCCTGGATAATGATGATACCAACTGCTGGAAATTATCTGTTTCTACGGTAACAACGTCTCCACTAGCTTGAGGGTCATATCCTTCGTCCTTAAGCACTGATACCAGCTTGTCATGTAGTGGATCAACTGCGGAGTTAAATAGTGCCTTGCCGGATTTTATGCTGATAGTTGGTACTATGCCGCAACGTTTGCATGTCATTTTTGTCTTCCTTTTTGTTGAAGCCAACGGTAGATGAAAACTTTCCGCGTAACTGTACATCACAATTTTGGAGCATAGGCATCCTACCTGCGTTTCAAGCGGCTTGATGCCCGAGCAGTTTTGCAGCTTTAACAACGATGATCAAGCTCCAAGTCCCTAATATGTTTTTTTCCACCAGATCAGCCTGATAAAGGCCAGGCCAAAGCAGACTGGAGACAGCCATTCTGCAGCAGGATAACTGCTGTTACGCAGGTAAAAAGCAAGTGCTGTCAACAGACCTATCCAGGTCATCTGACGCAGCCACTGCTGGGCTGGCCTCAACAGTGCGCGCCGATCATCTTCAGCAAGATGAACTGTCAGGTCCCCCTGCTGAAGGGTATCAACAAGATGCCTTGCCTTTACCAGGGTTAAAGGCATTTGTGTCAGTTCATGACTTACAATTCCCCAGACGCTGTTACGTTCTCCCAGTGCCCTGGTCAGGTTTGCGCGGAGAATAGGCAGGACGTCCTTGATGCCGTTGAAATTTTCTATATAACTTGTGCCAAGCCCCTCAATAATTGAGCTTGCCCGCATAACATATATGATCTCCTGCGGCAGTTTAAAGGGGTAATCTTTCAGCGCATCCATAATACCGAATGCCAGTTCCTGCATGGTGGTAGCACTTAAATGCTCGTTGTCAAATATACGGAAAATCTCTTCTGCCAGGCCTGTCAGTTCTTCCTGCGGAGCGCTATCTGTGATGATACCCAGCTTGCGGGTAGCCTGCACCAGTAATTCAAAATCTCTTTCGTAGGCGGCCTTAACCGTATTGATCATTGCCAGTCGGGTTGCGTTAGGGATACGACTGACCATGCCAAAATCAAGCAGAACCAGCTCTCCCTCATCGGTGATCAGCAGATTTCCCGGATGCGGGTCCGCATGAAAGAACCCTTTGACCAGCATCTGTTCGGTATAGAACAGCACCAGTTTTTCCATCATTGCGGGAAAGAATACATTAAGGTTGGACAGGGATTCTCGATCATCAAAACGATAGCCTTTTTCAAAGCTCATTACAAGGGCGTCCTGACTGCTGTAATCCTGGTAAGGGATGGGCAGGCGGATACCTGAATCAGGGTAGGCCTGACGAAATCGTTCCAGGTTAGACAGCTCCACCTGCATATCTACTTCCTGCAGAATGGTGCGTCGAAAGGCTGCCAGTACCGATTCGATCGAATTTCGGGTGTATTCGGAAAACAGGGGGCGTAACAGGGCAAGGAACCAGCCCAGAAGTCTGATATCCTCTCGCACCACCTGTTCAATCCGGTTGCGTCTTAACTTGACCGCCACCTGCTCGCCATTGGTAAGAAAGGCAAGGTGGACCTGGCCGATGGACGCACAGGCCAATGGTTCCTGATCAAAAAAACTGAAAGGGTTTACTTTTGAGAAAGCCCTTGCAAAGACTTCCTTAAAATCCTTTTGCGGCATATGCGGAAGCTGATCATGTAGTTGACGCAATGCCTCCAGATAACTCTTGTCGAAAAAATCGGCACGGGTTGCAAGTACCTGAGCCAGCTTGATGAAGCTGGCTCCCAGTCGTTCAATGGAGGCCACCAGGTTCAATGGTGGAAGCGGTTTAATCCAGAGCCAGTTTTTCCGTTTGCGAATCAGCAGAAAGATGGTTAAAAGAACCCTGAAAACAGTATAAATTCTGACCGGATGATATAATCTGATGAAAAGTGACAGCCTTGTCACTGGGTCAGGACTCTTCCTTCCGCAATTTTGCCAGTTCAGCCTTTAATGATTCAATGTCTGCCCTGGTTGCCAGCCCCAGCTCATCTATTGCCTCTTTCAAGAGTTCTTTCATGTTACCCTTTACCTGCTCACGCTCTTCACTGCCTTTTTCCACGGCCTGGTCGAAAAATTCCCGTGCCTTTTTATCATTTTCTTCCTTGAACCCTTTTGCTGATTCACCTGCCTGCTCAATCTTTTCCTTGGCCAGCAGGATGCTGCCAAGCCCGAAATAAAAAAGATTTTCAAGTTTTTCCTTCATCTGTTTTTCCCCTTTCTTTTTTATGACAACTCAATTCTGCCAGTACTGCCTCGTGTGCTGCAACAGAGGCGTCAAGCCCTGCATTGCCGATTGCCCCCCTGCCGGTCCAGTCGTTACCCTGTCTTATGTAGAGACTTTTAAGGGTCTGTCTGATATGCTGTTCTGCCTGTTCCGGGTCCTGATCAGCCTGTTCACTTAGTGCAGCATAAACAGATTCAAATGTTACATCATAACGCTCATCAATATAATTTGTCATCGTCATACTTGTACCCCCCGGATTTCTGATTTGTTTTTATGGATTTGTTTTATATTAAATGCTAATATTAAATAAAAAAATAATTTTGTACAGGACAAATATGTGAAAAATGACAAGCTGCTTTCAATAGCCGATATAGAGCACGAAACAGGTATAACCCGTGAAACTCTTCGTAAATGGGAGCAGCGTTACAATTTTCCAGTACCCCAACGCAATCAGCGGGGAGAGCGTACCTATAACAATGAACAGCTTGAAAGACTTCAACTGATAAAGAAGCTGCTTGATAGCGGATTGCAACCGTCCAGACTCGCCGGGCTTGATCTTCAGCAGTTGCAACAGATGGTAATGCAGGTAAATAACCATCCTGACACACCGCCTGATGTAGAGCTTTTGATAAACACCTTGCGTGATGGAAAGGTTAATGCCTTAAGGGCCTTGCTGAATGAACTGCTGCAGAGGTACGGATTGAAGCGGTTTGTCATTGAGGTTGTAGCTCCAATGAATAGTGCTGTTGGAGAGGCCTGGTTCTCCGGTCGGATCGGTATACTGGATGAACATCTTTATGTTGAAGAGCTGCGGTTAATGCTGTTGCATGTTCTGCATAATCTGCCGATTAACAGTGAGATGTCGAGGGTTCTTCTGACAACTTTTCCAGGTGAACAGCACGGACTGGGACTGCTTATGGTGGCCTGTCTGCTTGCAATGGAAGGTTCTGAGGTTGTTTTGCTTGGTGTGCAGACACCAATAGAAGAGATTGTACGGGGCGCTACTGAAAGAAATTGCTCTGTAGTCGGGATATCCTGTAGTGAATATATGAGCAGACGCACAGTTGCTACTCAACTGGTACGCCTGCGTAATCTTCTGCCACAATCGATTGAACTCTGGGCTGGAGGTAGCGGGATTGCAAACCTTCCTGCCATGCCAAACGGTGTGCAGTTGTTTAAAAATCTGGATCAGATTCAGGCAGCCGCTAAGCCAGTTAATGTGACTAACTAGAGGCTCTTGCAAAAGTCTGAAAATTTGTCATTCCGGCAGGGTTCAGGCCGGAATCCAGGTTCTAACTTCTTGAAATGCATGGATGCCGGATAAAACATTTCCTGCATGACAATCTTTTTGAAAGAGGCTCACTAGAATTGTTCATATAATATTTAGGCGAACAGCAGAATCAAAACAGTCCAAAGCTAACCCCCCTAGCCTCCTTGACAGGGGGGAACTAAACCCCTTTTGTCTTTAAACTTCCCCTGTCAAGGGGAGGTTTGGAGGGGTTTATGGTTTGATTAGTTTTTGCTGGTATTGGCAGCATTATTTGACAGGCGTTAGCCTTATACAAGGTCGGGTTACGCGATGAAACGGCTAACTCAACCTACAGAAGTCAAAGAAAACCGCAATTTCATGACGTTTGCAGTATATATACATTCGCAAGGCCAGTAACTGCGGTTTTACATCTGTCATCCTGAACGGTAGTGAAGG
>DYNH01000149.1 GCA_020721175.1 Trichlorobacter lovleyi
ATCTGATGATTATTCCGCTTCGGCAAAAATTGAATGATCTGACCGAACATTTGGCGAAAATCGTCGGCTGAAAAAAATCATTTTTTTTTTGTAAGAAAATTGAAAAGCCTGTATATAGTGTAAAACGAGCGTAAAAAATAACCTTCGGACTCAAAGGAGATTGAAACCGATGAAAACCACAAATTCCTTTTCAAAAACGGCAATAGGCATTCTGCTGGTTCTTTGCATTGCGGCAGTTGCTTCGCAGGCTTATGCGGAATTGAAAATCAACTCGGTGTATCCGACTTTGGGCATCAAAGGGAAAGATTTGCCGGTAACGATTAGCGGCAGCGGATTTGATTTGAATACGAGGGTTTCGATGTATTTGGATGTTGGAAATCAAAGGGCAATAATCGGTTCTATAATTACGCCGGGTTTCGCCTGTGATGTTAAGATAAATAATAATATAGCGTATATAGCTGATGGTAATAGCGGTTTTCAGGTGATTGATGTCAGTAAGTCATCAACTCCTGTTATTATTGGTTCTGTGGATACACCGGGTTATGCAAGGTCTGTTACAGTCTCCGGCAATTATGCGTATGTAGCGGATGGTAATCGCGGTTTGCAGGTGATTAATGTCAGTAATCCGTCAAAACCTGTCATTGTCGGGGCTGTGGACACACCGTGTTCTGCAAATTCTGTTACAGTTTCCGGCGATTATGCGTATGTGGCTGTGGGGGATTATAATGATGTTAACAGCGGTTTACAGGTAATTGATGTCAGTAATCCGTCAAAACCTGTCATTGTCGGGGCTGTGGACACACCGTGTTCTGCAAATTCTGTTACAGTTTCCGGCGATTATGCGTATGTGGCTGTTAGCGGTTGTTATCATGCTAACACTAACAGCGGCGGTTTATATGTGATTGATGTGAGCAATCCATCAAAGCCTTTGATTATTTGGAACGAAAATACGCTTGAAGGTTCTATAGATGTTAAAGTGTTGGATAATTTTGCATACGTGCTATATTCTGGAGGATTAAAGATTTTTGATATCTCTTTTCCATTACTTCCGCTTAGTATTCCTGTTACTAAAATGTTTATTAGTCCCTATAGTATGATGATATCAGGTAGTATAGGATATATAGCAAATAGTTATGGTGGGTTATCTGTGGTTGATATCCGTGAACCATCAAAACCTATTATTATCGGTTCAGTTGATACACCGGGTGATGCAAAAGGTATTTTTGTTGCAGGTAATAAAGCATATGTGGCAGATAGCGATGGTGGATTACAAATTATAGATGTGAGTTATTCTTTGTATTCATCAATCGTCAGTTCGCTACATACTACTGGGCATGTGTCAGATATAGATGTTGTAGGAAATTTAGCTTATATTGCCGCTGGAAATTTACAGATTGCAGATGTGAGCGATCCTGTTCATCCCATGATTATCGGATCCGCTGATATACCTGCTAGTACTGTCAGTGTGGTTGGTAATACTGTATATGTTGGCAATGATTATATATCCTTCGATCATCCCGATAATGGAAGAGTGTATATTGTAGATGCAAACAATCCTTCTAAGCCTTTTATTAAAAATTCTTTTATTACAGGAGGAGCAAATAAAATTGTTGTTGCCGAAAATTATGCCTATATTATGAGCAACATGGTCCAAATCTATGATGTGCATGATCCTTTAAATCCTGTATTTATTAGAGCCGAAGGGATAGGGTTATTGTGGGATTTTTCGATCAGTGAAGACCTTATACTTATGGCATGCGACTATGACGGAGTAAATATTTTTGATCGGAAAGACCCGAAAAATCCAATATTGATAGGTTCTATTGATTTACATGATTTGGTTCTGAGTGTAGCTTTAGTTGAAAATATTGCATATGTAGGAGGATATGAAAAATTTTATATTGTAGATGTCAGCGACCCAACTCTTCCTAAAGTTATAAGTTATTTGGACACAACTTATGTATCAGGAGTTAAAATTATAGGAAAAAAAGCATATATTATAACAAATGGTGGATTAAAGGTTATAGATATAAGTAGTCCGACTTATCCGATAATTATTGGTTCTATAGACACTTTTACAAATAACGGATTTGTTATTGTTGGAGATTGGGCTTATATACCAAATGTTGATTTGCTTATATATCCTATCCCAAAAGAAATTATACCAATTAATGTTAATCGTTATGATCAAATCAACATGACACTTAAACAGCAAATTGAAGGACATTATAGAATCCGAGTTTTCAACAACAGCGAGTTCTATCAAGATAACATCACCTTCGTCCCCCCCGAAGAATCCTATCTCCTTGACACCAAAGCCATCATCGTAACCGGCGATCAGGGCGTCAATCCGATCCGTGAACAGACGCTGACGGTAGCGGATTATGCCTATAAAACCCTTCTCTATCAGGGTTATACGGCTGAAAGCGTCAATTATCTCAGCTTTGATACATCCCAGACGGGCGTTGACGGCAAAGCTTCTCTTGCCGCGATTTCGGATGCCATCAACACCTGGAGCATCAAAGAACCCAAAGCCACCGAACTGCTGATTTATCTTGTGGGGCATGGCAGCAGAGACGGATATTTCATCATCAATGACAATGAAAAGCTGACTGCGGAGCAGTTGGATCAGTGGCTTGATAATATCCAGAATACATACAATATTCCGGTTACGGTGATTTATGAAGCCTGCTATTCCGGATCATTTCTGTCCAAACTGACGCCTCCTCCGGGCAAAACCCGCATAGTCATTTCAAGCGCATCAAAAGACGAGGAAGCCAAATTTCTGAACAACGGAATGACCTCATTTTCCTATCAGTTCTGGAATGCGGTATATCAGGGACATGAAATCGGCAAAGCGTTCAGAATCGCTTCCAATCAGATGAAAGGCTATCAGACGCCCCGCATAGATACGGACGGAGACGGCATCGGAACCGAGGCGGAAATCACGCTTGCGGAAAATATGAGAGTCCGCCGTAATTACAAGCCCCTGACAGATGCGCCGTATATTTACAAATCGTCCGATCCGCAGGTTCTTCATGATCAGACTTGGGCAAAAATACAGGCAGGCGTCAGTTATGTTCAGGACGGCACAAAGATTCAGCGGGTATGGGCAACGATTGAGCCGCCTGATTTCAATCCGGGTGCGCCGGTAACAAGCCTGCCGGAAATCGAACTGACGGATCCGGACGGAGACGGCATTTATGAAGGGCTTTACACTCAGTTCACGCAGAACGGCACATATAAAATCACGGTGTGTGCCATGAATCAGAAAGGCATGTATGCACTCTTCAAGCAGACGACCGTTGTGCGTGAAACCGGATATATTGCGGGTTATTCTCAGCATCAGAATATTTTGCAGAACAGCGCGAAAATATGGGCGGCATTGAAGCCGGATATTCCTGTGAGCCGGGTCTGGGCAGAGATTATCCCGCCGGTATCCGGTGCTTCTCCTGTTGAAATAGAGCTTTCCGATCCCGAATATGACGGGATTTATGAGGTGGTGTATAACAATTTTTCTGCGGATGGCACATATAAGGTGAATCTTTATGCAAAGGATTTGCAGGGATATGTGTCTCCGACAGTTCTGACCACCGTAACTTACGGCGCTGGGACGGGCGGGGATGATTATGAGTCTGACAGTACGTTCGTACTTGCAAGGTACATGCCTGAGAATCAGGTCCGGCATCACAATTTTCATATTCCCGGTGATACGGACTGGATCAAGATAGTTTCCGCAAAAAATGTTACCTACAATATCAGAACCATGAATCAGAATCTCTGCGGAACATCCGTGGAACTTCTTGCTCAGGCTGTGCCGGGCGATCTGAATAGCGATAAGAAAACCGATCTCAAAGATGTGATTGCGGCATTGCGGGTTGTTACAGGCTTGGAAAATTCCGCAAATATCCTTGCGGATGTGAACGCTGATGGCAGAATCGGGCTTGAGGAAGCTGTATTCGGATTGCAGGTTGTTTCAGGACTCAGAGCCGAAAACAGCGGAATGACGCTGCTGAAAAGTTCCGATACCTCAATTGACTGGACATGCCCGGAAACCGGCATTTATTATCTGAAAATCCGTAACACAACGCCGGATATGTTCGGGCAGACGGTGAAATATGATATTCAGATCAGCCGCCCCACAGCCGGAAGCACGGGAACGGTTCGCGGAACTGTGAAATCTGTTTCAGGAGAGCCGATTCCGGAGGCAAGAATCATAAGCTCCGGCGGCGGAACCGATCTGAGCATGGATACCGGAGCATTTCTGATAACCGATTCAATCGGAAAGCAGATATTGACGGTTCAGGCTGATGGCTATGAGGAATATCAGACTGCGGTAACGCTGACAGAGGCGGAGCAGGTTCTTAATATTGTGATGACTAAGAATCGGTGATATAGTCTGAACCGGGATTTTCAAGATTATAAAATTACCAAGATTAAAAAGTGTCAGCTCTGTTACTAATCTTGCTAATCCTGAAATCCTGTGAATCATGGTTCAGACAATCAAAAAGGAGAAAACATAATGAAAAAACTGGTTATTTTTGTTATCTGCATGATATTTTTCAGAAGTGCGGCGTATGCGGCAGATTATATCAACAGTATTTCCGAATCGCAGATATTGTACGGAAAAAATACAACTGCCACCTTATGGGCAAGGATCAATCCGCCTGCGGGTGTTGTTATCAGCCGGGTGTGGGCAGAGATTAATCCGCCGGTCGGTGTTAAGTCAATTCTTGAACTGTCAGATCCGGATAATGACGGTGTTTATGACGGCGTTTATACCCAATTTACTCAGCAGGGCGATTATCTTATTTTCTTTTATGCGGACAATGTTATCTCTGAAAAAATCGGCACTGTTTCTTCGCAACCTGCTGCGGATGATTATGAACCGGATGATGCTCTCAGTCAGGCGTCCCCGATTACTGTGAACAGTGAAACACGTCAGCAGCATAATTTTCATAATTACGGCGATGCGGATTGGGTAAAATTTTACGGTTTTTCGGAAACCAGTTACAGAGTCGGCGTGAATAATCTGAGCAATATTTCAAATGCGGTTATCGAAGTTTATGCTCCTGATAAAACTACGCGGATAACGGCATCAGTGAACGATGAGACTACTGTCGGAAAGAGCATTTCCGCTGAATGGAAGTATTCTCAGGATGGCGTTTATTATGTGAAAATCAGCAATTTCAAACCGGATATATCAGGAGCAAACGCCAACTATGATGTTGCCATATCCATACCGGATGCACCTCCGGGCGGACGGATTGCAGGGACGGTAACAGATGCTCTCAGTAAGAAGCCTCTTGGCAATGTGAACATAAAAACCACTAAAAAGAGTTCCGCAATCAGTTCTTTGAATAACGGATATTACACAATAGAAGGGCAGCAGGAAGGCGATTACATGCTTACTGCCGAAGCTGACGGTTATCAGACGTTCACTGTTTCAGGAAATCTGACAACATCAGTCGTGGTGAAACATGATATTTCGCTGACGCCTTCGGGGGCTGCTGCGCTTCAGAAAGGCGATCTGAACAAAGATAAGTTTGTTGATCTGACAGATGTGATTATTGCCCTGAGAGTTCTGGCAGGACTTAATTTTTCAGGCACTTATGATATTCAGACAGATGTAAATGGCGACAACCGAATCGGCTTAGAAGAAGTCATTTACGTTCTGCAAAAAGTGGCGG
>DYNH01000014.1 GCA_020721175.1 Trichlorobacter lovleyi
GCAAGGCATGCCTTGCCCCTACATAAACCGCATTAAGATGCCGTTCGCAGTATACCAAGACTAACAGTGTTGGTGTTGGTTGCAGGCGATGATTAAGATTGGACGGTCAGTAGGTCAAAAAACTCCTCGGATGCGCATTTTTTTCATAAAAATGAGGTAATAATTCGCTTAAATATTGTTGACGACCGTTTGGTTTGGGGGATATCGTCTCATTCTTTGAAAAACAAATTCATATCCTGTATCCTCCTTTATTCTCTCAAGAGTGCGGCTGCAATAAAATCAGCGTCGCCGTTCGGCTCGGTATGAGCCGTGAGGGGTTCCGCAAAAATAAAGATGCCGGGGCTGGAAACGCCTGCCGCTAAAGTAGGCTACGTTCATGGACATTGGTTGCAGTGCCTTTAAGCGGAATTAGTTGATAATTATGTATATTGTTTAATTATACGCCTTATACTTTGAAGAATGCCTTTAGACAGATAGGTGGTTAACCATGAAGAGGCGGGCTACGCACATTGCAAGCGGCATTATATGTCTGATGTTAGTGCTGTTTTGGTACAATTCTCACATATGGGCGTCCGATAGACCACTCCTCCAATCCCCTCCCCAATCGGCAGCAGTAGTGAGGATTTATAATCGTACGGTTGCTGAATTTCGGGTGCCGTTCATGGGGATTGTTGCTGAGGAGCGTGCCAAAAGGGCTGAGGGTGCCTTGAGGCGACTACTTGAGCAGAAGACCACCGGTAATGGTAAGGTTACCCTGCAGCCTATTCCCCAGGGGTATACCGTGGCGTTGGATGACGTATTTGTCTTTGTGATGCTAGAGGGAGACGCTGATCCATTGAAACATGAGACCCTTGAGCAGGCTGGCAAAAACGCCGTGGCGGCCATCGAGCAGATTGTTCTGGAGACCCGTGAGGCACGTAACTTTTCAGTACTGCTAAAGGCTGGCGGCTATACACTGGCAGCAACGTTGGTGGCGGCGTTACTTATCTGGATGCTCAACCGCACACGTCGTTGGCTTGCCACACGGCTCGTGAATCTTGCCCACCGCCAAGCTGAACGACTGACCGTGGGTGGAGAAAGTTTTTTCCAGCGCGAACGGCTGCTAATCCTGGTTCAGAGAGGGGTTACATTCCTGTATTGGCTGCTGGTTCTGATACTCCTGTATGATTGGCTGAGCTTCGTACTGACCCGTTTCCCGTACACCCGCCCATGGGGTGAACGGTTGTCTCGCTATCTGCTTGACTTAGTTCAACAGGGTGGGATTGGACTGCTAAAAATGGTCCCTGATCTGGTTGTCTCCCTGTTCATATTTTTAATAGCCCGTTTCATTGTTGAAATACTGAAGACCTTTTTTGACAGGATCGAACAGCATAAGCTGGAAATGGCCTGGCTTGACTGCGATACCGTACGTCCAACCAGGAGATTGGTTTCTGCAGGGGTCTGGCTATTTGCCCTGGTTATGGCATACCCCTACCTTCCAGGTTCAGGTACCGAGGCATTTAAAGGTCTTTCAGTTTTGGTGGGATTGATGATTTCATTGGGTGCATCCAGCCTGGTTGGTCAGGCAGCCAGTGGCTTGATTCTGATGTATACCCGTACCATCAGACCTGGTGAATTTGTTCAGATAGCATCAAATGAAGGAACCGTGGTGGAGCTTGGCCTGTTCACAACGAGGATACTAACCGGGCTGGGAGAGGAGTTAACCATGCCTAATTCACTGATTCTCAGTAACGTAACCCGCAACTATTCAAGGACAGTAAAGGGTAACGGCTACATCATGGATACCACTGTTACGATAGGCTATGACACTCCCTGGCGCCAGGTTAATGCTATGCTGATTGAGGCAGCCAACCGGACACCTGGTGTATTGCGTGATCCCAAGCCGCAGGTGTTTCAGACTGCCCTGTCTGATTTCTACCCGGAGTACCGGCTGGTCTGTCAGGCAGTTCCTGAACATCCCAAGACGCGGGCCGAATTGCTGGATGCTCTGCATGCCAATATACAGGACCTCTTCAACGAGTATGGAGTGCAGATCATGTCTCCCCATTACCTGTATGATCCGCCAGAACCAAAGGTTGTGCCTAAAGAGCATTGGGCACCTCCTCCAGCCGGAGGGAACATGAGATAACTATCAAGTTACCCAATGATCAGTTCGTGGCCGAATTGAACGTCTTGTCCCCACTACCAGATATAATCAGTTGCTATCTCTCGCTTGCCTCTGCCGTGCAGTATATGCATCACCCTCAGCTTTTTCAGGGTTACCGGAGAAAGGCTGCCTATCGGGATATAGATGATGCTGCGTCCTATTCGGGATGCCATCTGCCTGAATATGCTGCGTGGTGGTCTTGCCGCCACATAGACCACCTGTTTTTCCCTTGTGTAATCAAGGGCAGCCATCAGCAGTACCTCTGATTTGCTTCTGGCATATCTGTAATCCTGGTCTGACCAGACATCATCCAGCCTGCGGGGCGGGTATGAAAGCATAAATCCCCCGTATTCACAACGGCAGATGCCAGGCCCAACAATATTCTCCTCGGGAGGGGTAGCGTAAAATGCCATGTCAGACTCCTGATCATGCTCCCCCAGCCATGTAGTCATATGGGGGAATTTCCGGTTTTCATGGTCTTCGTCAAAAATAACGACCACCACACCTACATCCCCCCTGCCTCGCCTTGTTTCACGCACATAAACCCTGTTTTCATGTAGATTCCGCAGGGTTTCCCTGATATCTATGCCGTCAAGAAGCGATGTTGTGAACGGCTCAACCCTCGCCTGCTCCTCTGCCTTGAGGATAGTCCCTTTTTTCTTGAGGAACTCACCGTAACGCTCGATTGCGATATCTTCAGGTGGCCATGAGCAGATTGACGGGTCATCGAACCCATCCAGCCATTCCCCCGGGCGTTTTTCCTTGCGGCGCTTCATGAAGCCGAACTGCGATAACCCCTTTTTACGCTGCTCCCTGGGACGGAACCTGATCCAGCGGAAGCCCTCCCAGACATCATCAGGGGTCAGGAAGATGGTTGGAATCTCGGCATTCTCCTTCTGCCAGGGGTAACGTGAGGCCAGCCGGTGCATTGCGTAGGCAAAGTTGTCATCCACGCAGCCACGGGCAGAGGCAAGCATCTGGTACAGATCCGGCAGCAGCATCCCCCCCACTGCGGCGTAGTTTCGCACATACCTGAAAAAGGCACGTTTCTGCCAGTGATGCACCGGCTCACCTGTCTCCTGACGGTAATGCCTGGCAGATTCCATAAACAGCCTGAACTGTATCCGCTGGCGATCCGGAAAAGCTCCCTCATGACCGCAGTGGCGAGCCGCTCGCAGTATGGCGTTATCCAGAAGCTGCTCTTCCGGTATCTCCTTCTTACCCCCCTGTATCAGCTCAAAGGCACTGAACCTCTTTCTCAGGGTTGAACGCCCGTCATCAGGCTCTTCCGGCAGGGGAGCTCTGCGATGCTCATATATTGCTGACAGGAAAGGGAATTCCCCCAGAATTTCACGACAGGAGTCGGTGTGCAGGTTGAAAAGAGAGGCTTCAATCTTCCTGGGTAGCAGCATCGGTAATGTCTGCGGTTTGAAAAATTCCTCTTTGATCCTCTGAAGGTGGAACATGCCGCAGATCAGCAGTATCCTCATGTACCTTTTGCCAAGCTGTTGCAGGCGAAGAGCCATGGCCTGTTCACGTATCAGGTCTTCATGGCAGGGCACTGGCAATCCGGGACTATCCTGGTAAGCCCGGTAGTATGCGGCGAGACCAATCCTCTGTACCGCATATGAATCAGGCAGTGAATCGCGATGTATCGGATAGTCGGAGGTGTCGGCATCAATCAGATTAAGCGGTATACCGGAGTCCACTGCCAGCCTCCCGGCCTCGGCAAAGGGGTCTGAAGGTTCTATCAGGAACCAGGCAGCCTGATCTTTCTTGTCACTCTGCTCAACTGGATAGCGGATTGCAGATATCTGCGGAAGGCGGGCGACTGCCCGTGAAAAAGGCAAATCAATACCGGCAGGCAGCTCTATGGCAATGCAGTCCGGCTTTACCTGATGAACAGCCTGGCGCACAAGCCATGCAAACTCCATTCGGTAATGGATCACCGGAAGGGCATGGACAGGGCCGAAGTTTTCAAGAAACAGACGTTTGGGCATTTTCAGTCCAGATACCGCAGCGCCTCGTCCCCCAGCACCCTCTCTATGGCCAGTGGAACGAGCTTTTGGGGATTTTCCCGGCTGTTATATGACATCTTCAGTGCATAGCGGACGATATTTATTCCGTCCCTTGCAGAATATATCTCATCCGCCAAATGAGCCCGCTGCAAAAAATTAACCACGTACTGAAGTATGGTGTCCGGCGCAAAGGGGAGGTTTTCCTTCAGTATCAGCACCTCTTCGTACGCCTCGGGGAAATCTATGAATATCTGTGGCTGAAGCCTTGAATGTATGTATTCCGGCACCTCGAAGGTGGAGGAGTCCTCGTTCATGGTGACCACTATCCTGAAATCGCGGTGTGCCTTTATCCGCAGGCCGGTAACAATCGACTCCACGTATCTCCGGTCATCCAGAAGCGGTGCAAGAGAGGCCCAGGACTTTTCGCTCATCCTGTTTCCTTCATCAAGAATCAGCACCCCGCCCTTCAGCATGGCAGTAACAAGAGAAGAAGCGGCATAGCAGATACTTCCGCCAGGCCCGATTACAGGCGTTATGATCAGATCCTCCGGCCTTGTATCCATGGTGGCCTGGTACAGATAAACCGGCCTGCCCAGTCGTTTTGCAGCCGCATATGCAAGGGTGGTCTTACCAACCCCCGGCTTGCCGATCAGTCTGGGGTTGAAAGGGATATCCCGCTCATCAATCACCAGCCATGCCGCAAGCAGTTGCCTGAGCAGTTCTTCCTGCCCCACCCAGTTCAGCGGAAGCTCTACCGGGCCTGCCAGAGAAAATGTTATGTCGTCCTGTGTAAACTGCTCCATCAGAGTCTCTCCTTCACTGCTGTGCGTACCACAATTGCTGAAAAACGGTAGAGATGCGTACCGGCAGTCTGGCTGCTGATACCCAGTCGCCCCAGCGCTGACTGCCATGCATAGTTTGCTGTACGTGCCTCACCAGGCACTATTGCCACACCTCTGCCATCTGCTGTTTCTACCAGCAGCCCTTCATGCTTCGGGTTAATCTGACGCCAGTCTTCTATCCGTTTTGGTGTGTATGGGAAGGTAATCTGGATTTCAACAGAATCTGTAAGTTTTGGTGTCATTCGTACTGCCCGCGGATCATTTTTCAGCGCAAGTCTGATGTTTTCACAAATTTCGTCTGCCAGTGTTGAGCGCCTCGGGATAAAACTGCCAAAACAGGCTATCACCTGACGTCCGATAAAAAAGGTTACAAAACAGGCCCGTTGGACAACCGGAATCCCGGGAGGGGGTGGCGGAGCCGGAATACCTGCCAGATTGCTTGCCAGACACCCCCTGGCATGTATCAGCAGTATCTGACGCTCTTCAGGTGAAAATTCATTAGCCTGCGTTACTGCGCTGAATGACAGAATCAGAAGTGTCGCCAGCAAAAACAGCTTGAATTTATTTATAATGCAGGAGTTTTGCAAAAGTCCTGTTTTGCCCTTCGACTGTTCGACAGCCCTGTAATAATTTTTTATCAAGAAGAGCTGCCTGCCCCGTTATGCACCAGTGCCAGAAAGAGGTCTTCCAGATTTTTTCTCCGGGGTTCAACCAGCACCACTTCATTACCTGATGCCACTTGTCCGGCAATAAATCCATCCAGCATATCCTTTGTAACCTGATGATCCACTGACTTTCCATCACTATTCCTGATCCGTATCTGGTATCCAACGATCCCCTGGGTCATAATGGTATCAACACGTTCAACCAGTTTCAGTTGTCCATGCAGCAGTATGCCGACACGGTCGCAGACCTTTTCTACATCATCTGTGATATGAGTGCTGAAAAATACACACTTACCCCGCTTTTTCAAATCCAGAATAATCTCTTTAACCAGCGCCCTGCCGATCGGATCAAGCCCGCTCATCGGTTCATCAAGTATATATACGGACGGATCGTGGATCAGCACCTGGGCCAGACCTACACGCTGCACCATACCTTTGCTGTACCCGCGAATCGGCCTTTTTCTGGCATCCCACAATTCAAGCAGCTTAAGGGCCTCTTCCCTTCTGCGCTGCAACAGCGATTCCTGCATCTGGAAGGTCCGCCCTACAAATGAAAGATACTCTTCTGCGGATAGATAGTCATAAAATGCGGGATTTTCTGGCAGATAGCCAACATGGCGTTTTGATGCTTCAGTGCCTGCCGCAACCCCCATGATATTGGCACTGCCTGTAGTCGGCCTGATAAGCCCCATCAGGCATTTGATGGTAGTTGATTTGCCAGCGCCATTTGGCCCCAGAAAACCAAACACCTCACCTTCTGGCACAGTCAGGGAAACCCCTTGCAGGGCATCTACAATCTGCCGTTTTTTACCTTTAAATATCTTTCCGAGATTCTGGATATCAAGAGCAAGCATTACTTTCCCTCACTTGTTTTTTGTAGCAAAGGCAAATTTGCTGGTAGTTTTAACCTTGCCTGAAGAATCTATATAAAAACGACCTCCGTAAGGATCAACCGGTTCGGGATCAAGGTAGCCCTGCTGTTGAAGTTGTGCAACAGAGACAGGCATGATCCCCTGTTCATTCCTGAAACGGTCGCAAGCCAGCTCAATACGATGTAACTCACGGAAGGCGTACAACCTGATCTGATAGTTCTTTTTCATTGCCGGGTTGTTTTCGCCCTTTTCAATGGCACTAAGATAGGCAATCGCAAGCTCTGTCTGTCCGGCTTCCTGCATATATCGTCCGGCCAGACTTCTGTGGAGGTCCTGTCCGCTCAGCTCCCCGGCTTTTTTATAGTATTCTGAAGCCTTTGCATAATCTTTAAGAAAATATGCGCTGTTAAAACCTGCAAAAAACGGCAGATACCAGTCCCAGGTACGGTACTTCATACCATAGTCAAGCAAGGCGTTGGCAACCTTAAATTGTCTGGCATCCCAGGTCAAAAAACTCTGGGCAAAATAGTAGGCATCAATATTATAAGGATCAAGCTTTACTGCTCCATGCAGCAGTCTGGACATTCCCTGAAGGTCAGGCGGTTCGGAAATTACTCTGCCTTCCTGTGCCTTGCCGACAATCCCGCCAAAATACATCAATACCTTCATAACCAGCGAGGCACCTGCCAACTCTTTTTGATCACCGCTTAAAGACCTGAGCACATTAACACTGGGCATGTATCCAAGCTTTTCTACAAGCGGCTTGTTCTTCATAAAAGAGGTAAAGGGGCCGATCAGCATCAGGTAAATAAGCAGACCGGCAATTGTCAACCCCGCTGGAAACCGCAGGCTGTTCATTTCATCTCCCTTCTTGCAAACAGGAGAGCAGCGCCACCAAGCAGCATTGCTGTGTAGGATATAAAATAGAACAATGTAAGCCCAAGTCCATAACCGCTGGGAGGTATGCTGTAAATAGCGTTAACCTTCAGATCAAATCCGGAAAGATTGGGCAGTATGTAGTAAACACCTGTTGCAACCGTTTTAAGAAAAGGGGAGATAGTGTTTGCAGATGCAGGGGAGTGAACAAATTCGTAGACCTGTTGAGTGATACCACTTGCAAGAAAGGTGCAGATAGTACCAAAAACAGGTAAAAAGAAAGAGGTGCTGACCGTTGAAAGCAACATGGCCGCTGCGACAAGAAGTATATATTTAAGCGTTGCAAAAATAACAGCCAGCAGCAGATAACTCCAGACAATCGGACGGCCTGGCGGATAGATACCGGACGCCACCTTGATGACCAGTCCGGCAACGGTGCCAAGCAGCGCTGATGTCATCAGCAGAAACAGCGCCAGTCCGAAGAATCTTCCCAAAAGGTATGATGTCCGACTGACAGGCAGACTTAATACACTAAACGTATAGCGTCGTTCCATATCTTTCCAGAGTGATGTGGAACCAAGAAACACAGCAAGCAAAAGCAGGATGAACGAAATAAGGGAAAGTGAAAGCGTAATGGAAAGCTCGGTAACCTGTCTCATGGAAAGAGACGCAGCCGAAGGTATAAAAAGAAACAGTACAGCCAGTGCCATAATTCCCTGAAACACGCGATCTCTGAATATACCTTTCAGTGTTATCTGGATTATAGTAATCATATTGAGCCTCTTTCGTATAAAACATGGGTTCAGCATTACTTTTATGATATTGTTCATTGGTTGTTAATTAATAGTGCCTCAGCAAAGAATTATCACGATTGAGTTTGAGAGTCAATTTTGTGTGACGCTCAACAGCAGCCACATCTGGCAAGGCTGTAAAGAGTCTAACCTTGTTCAACATTTTAGCGTGTTAGGCTAACGGCAGGAATTAACAGTTCCAATTACTCCCTCCCCGGAAAGCGGGAGGGCTGGGGTGGGGATGGGGTAGACTGAATAATTTCAGACTGTTACCAACACAACCCCATCCCCCTCCTAACCTCACCCTTGAAAGGGGAGGAACTATTATTTTTACTGACTTTATGACAAAACAAGGTAATTGAATGCACCACGGTGGACTGAATGAAGATGCAATAACCGGCAAGGTGTATGATGCAATACTGTTAAAACGGTTTTTGCACTATCTGTTACCCTACCGTATTAAAGTTGCCGGTATCATCCTGTTACTCCCGCTGGTGGCACTTTGCAGGCTTTCACAACCTTTGTTGATTAAATACGCAATTGATCACGCCATAATATCTCAAAAACTTGACCTGCTGCTCTGGCCAGCCATTTTATTCCTGTTATTACTATTAGCAGAATCCTTCTTAACCTGGGTTGAGATGTACGGACTACAGATGGTCGGACAGAATATTATGTCTGATCTTCGTTCTGCCCTGTTCAGCCATCTACAGAAACTGCAGATAACATGGTTCGATAAATCTTCCACTGGCGGTCTGGTTACAAGAATAACCACTGATATTGAATCAGTTGGCGAGATGTTTGCTGCTGGCATTGTTTCGGTAATCGGAGATGCACTGCTATTGGCAGGCATTGTTTCAATTATGTTGTGGATGGATGTCAGCCTTTCTCTGATAACCTTTACAGTCTTGCCCCTGCTTTTTTATATAGCATGGTTATTCAGAAAAAATATGCGTCAGGCCTACAGGCAGGTGCGTTCAAGGTTGGGGATGTTGAACGGTTATCTGTCCAAGGTGTTGAACGGAATTACAGTTGTCCAGATTTTCGGTAAAGAGCTTGACGAAAACAGAAGGTTTGCGGAATTGAATGCAGCCTGTCGCGATGCAAGCAAACCGGTTATTATGTGGGATGCATCACTTTACGCTGTTGTTGAGATGTTTTCATCCGTAGCACTGGCACTGATCATCTGGTATGGAGGGGGACAGATTGTTTCAGGTACGATTACGTTCGGTTCCCTGGTTGCATTTATTACATACATAGAGAAGTTTTTTGGGCCTATTCGTGACTTTTCTGCAAAATATGGTGTTATGCAAGGTGCAATGGCAGCACTTGAAAGGATATTTCTGATACTTGATCAAGGGCAGGAGGAGTATGCAAAAGAGATTAAAGATGTAAAGGAGATAGATACAGCGGCCCATCCTTGCACCACAGGTTCTTCCCCTTACATTATACAGTTCAGAAATGTCACATTTTGGTATAGAGAGGAAGAGCCTGTGCTGAATGATTTTAACCTGAAGGTTGCCAAGGGAGAAAGGGTCGCCCTGGTAGGTGAAAGCGGCGGTGGAAAGACTACAGTTGCAAAACTTCTGGGCCATCTGTATCAGATCAAATCTGGTACGCTTTTGATTGATAATACAGATGTGCTTGATTTTCCGCTTGAATTGCTTAGAAGACGCATAATTGTCGTACAGCAAGAGCCTTTAATCCTTGCCGGTACAGTTGAATTTAACATCTGTCTTGGTGATAAGCAGGCAGAAAAAATGGTCAGAAAAGCCGCATCTGTTATAGGAGCCGATCGCTTTATAGAACAGTTACAGATGTCATACCAGACCATGCTTGATGAAAGGGGAGGAAATCTGTCGTTAGGAGAGCGGCAGCTAATCTGTTTTGCCCGTGCAGTTGCATTTGAGCCAGAGATTCTTGTGCTGGATGAATCTACAGCAAGCCTGGACAGTGTGAGTGAAAAGTTGATCAGGGAAGGGATCAGTCGTTTGTTGCATGGACGCACAGCCCTGATAATCGCGCATCGTCTTTCTACAATAATGGATGCTGATAGAATAGCAGTAATCACAAAAGGGCGAGTAGTAGAAGAGGGAACCCATAAACAACTGATGTCCCTGAACGGAGAGTATCACAGGCTGTACTGTCTGCAGTTTGACTGCAGGCACAGTAAACAGGGTTCAGAACGAAACCGCAGGCAGGATGCCTGCGCTACCCGGTTGTGCTGAACAATTACCCGAAGATTTAACTTCGCCCTTCAATTTTGTATAACCAGACAAGCAGTTCTGCAACAGCACGATACAATTCTGGCGGAATATGCTCATCAATATTTACCTGCATCAAAAGAGTCACAAGTTCTGGTGACTCGTGGACATAGACCCCTGCTTCCTTGGCACAGGCAATAATCGCCTCGGCCATAATCCCCTTGCCTTTAGCCACAACAACAGGCGCATAAAAACCTTGTTTGTAAGACAGGGCCGCTGCCATTTTTTCGTCCATCTGGCGGGATTTAGGAGCCATGTCTTATTATCGTATTGCCGGGAGTAATACCAGATGCAGACAACTGGTCATGCAGTTCTGTAATGTCTTCATCCATCAGCCTGACAGTATTTTCCTTTTCTGCGCTAATCACTAGGTCCAGCCTTGTGTCTTGCAGCTTGAAACTGGCCTCTACCCTGCCAAGATTGGCTAGATTCAGTGTAAGCGATGTCTCCCAGGGATGCTCCTGGTCCTTCTCATCTCTACCGCCATGGCCTTCACGCTCCCTGATTCTCCATTCCATGAACTGCCCGGGAAACAGTTCACCTTGAAACAGCAGTTGTCCGCTCTGCAAGGTTGCCAACTGTTCTTTAAGGATTGTCAGTGTGCGTGGATCACTTCCTTCTTCCAACTGCAGCTGCTCAGAACTGGCTTGACCGCCAGATAAAACAGACAGGCTTCCCTGGGGCTCTTGCAGAAGACTCTTAAGCGGATATTCTCCACTGAACCAGCGGGCAAGATGTGATTCATAGAAAAGCCCGCTTTCCTTTAAACCCTGCTTCAGAAGCTGTTCAAGCCGGGCCGGATCAGAAGGAGGACCATCTGCAACAGTGCGCATAATACCCAGACCCTCTTTAGGAGGAGCCGTCTGTTCCTGCATACCCAGCAAGTTACTTATCCAGCGACCGGTGCGGCTGACCGCTGCATCTCCGCCCTTTTCATGTCTAACCAGAAGAAATGCAGGAGGTTCATCAGATATAAAAAAAAGGTTCAAGCCTTCACCGGGTTTGATACCTTTAGGCAGTGGCACTTCAAAGGTCTGCCCTGCAACCTCTACCAAAAATCTGCCATTGCCAAGCGACTGGATTACATCCCCCCGAAGCTGCTTTCCCGGCTGAAATCCCTTCAAGGACTGTTGAGGTATCTGCGGTTCAATCAATGCCATACGATTGCCCTGCATCAGGGATTGAAGCAGTTTCAGCACCCCCTCATCAAGCCTGCCGTCAAGAGATGCCTGCGTTGGCTTGTGCTGAAAATGGGATAAGGCGCCTGAAGAGGCATTGTAGATCATGGCCTCATCCATAATAGCTGCCAGTGCAGAAGAACCGGCAGGCAGACTGCTTACTATCTGTTGCAGTCTTGTCATAACAGCTCTCTGCAGATCGTTTTTACCGGATTCTTCGTTAACAAGGCTGCTTAACCAGCGTGCTGCATCACTGACATTGCTTGGCTGGTCATGTAAAGGTTGTCCTAAAAGCGCAAAGACCAGTTTGGGCTGTTGCGTTACCAGGGCAAGCCTCATAATCTCACCCTGTACCACCGGTTTTGACAAAAGCAGCTCCAGTGACTCTCCGGCCAACTGGACCAGCACTCTTCCGCCCGGCAGACGTCCCTGTACCAGGGCAGTCGCCTCATCCCCCGGTTCCAGTGGCAGCGGGGCCATCGGGTGGTTAGCCACATCAACAAGCGTTAATTTTGCGCGTTGCGCCAGGTTAAGCAACATCTTTGAGGCATTCTCCTCAAAGGGTGTTGCTGGTTTCATGGCAGACCCTGTTGACATGGAAGGCGGTTGATCCGGCTCATCGCCAACCGGTCTCTGTGGCTGTTCAGGAAGTCCGCCTGGCGGGACTACTGTTGCCCTCCCATCGGTTCTGTATGTCAGAAAGTCATCAAGAAATCCGGCCAGTACGCTGGCTTCACCGGTTGACTGACGCAGCAGGTTGCCGATGCTTTGCAGTGATGAACGCTGGTTTGGATCCATGAACTGGTCGTTTGAGACAAGCAGAGACAGGAGGCGGGATGCATCTGAAAGACTGACAGGTGGCGCGGTTATGCCGGGCCGTGCCATTGCGAATGTAGGACGGGGGTCATTTCCTACAAAGGTAAGTTCGATATTCTGTCCCAAGCGGACAGTCATCTGAAGATCAAGTTGTAACTGCTGTCCGGCGATCTGTACCGGAATCTTGCCTGAAACAGGCTGGCCGATCACTTCGGCATTTACCTTCTGACCGGGCGCAAGTGTAAGTAACTGCTGACTGGCATCAGGAAGCGCCGGTTCAAGAGCATCCGCAGCTATAAAGGAAAGGTTGGAGCTGCGGGACAGCAGGTCAAAGACCTGCTGTTGTGTTTCTGTTGTTAAGGCCATGCTTTATCTATCGGCAAGAAGTTCCTTGTCCCAAAGCAGACGTTTTGATATTACCCCCATACCAGATGGCCAGGTTCGTAGATAATACCCAGCTCTTTGTGTCGTGGCATTACCCTGACCATAAAACCGTAACGTCCGCAAAAACGGCATTCCAGTTCACCGGAAAAGCGGTAAAGGCCTTTGTCTAAAGATTCGCCGGCCTTCAATGTAACCATTTCGCCACCGCGTATGATTCCCTGATTGTCAAGAACGCCGTAGTAACCTTCTACAGCCACTTCATCAGGAGCAAGGGAGCCTAGCCTTACTGTAGCGCTGACCGGAAGACTGCTGCCTACAGCTATAGAGTCACTTAATACGGCTTCAGTGGCCTCAATAGCTACCTGATTCCATTCAGAGAATACCCGCTGCTTCCATGCCGCCAGCTCTTTGGCCAGTAACAGTTCGGCCGCTTCAAGTCGTGTCCACTGACGGTAAGAGGGGATATAAGACAACTGGGCATACTCCTCGACCATCCGATCCGTAGAGAATACAGGGCAAAGAGACTGCATGGATGACTTCATAATGGCGATCCAGTCCCTGGGTACGTTATCTCCTCCGCGCTGGTAGTACAGGGGTACTACTTCCTTTTCCAGCAGATCGTAAAGGGCTCCACTTTCTACCTGGTTCTGGTATTCCAAGTCAGCATAAACTTCCCCTTTGCCAATAGCCCAGCCGTTATTTCCCTGATAACCTTCACACCACCAGCCGTCCAGTACAGACAGGTTCAGGCCTCCGTTAAAAGCCACCTTCATACCGCTGGTGCCGCTGGCCTCCATCGGGCGTCTTGGTGTATTCAGCCAGACATCTACCCCCTGCACAAGATGACGTGCCACCTCCATGTCGTAATCCTCAATAAAGACTATTCTATGACGAAAACGCTCCTGATGAGAGACCTGAACTATCTGTCTGATAAGCTCTTTTCCCTCTGTGTCGTGGGGGTGGGCCTTTCCGGCAAATATGATCTGAACAGGCTTTTCGCTGTTGTTCAGTATCCGATCCAGTCTGTCCAGATCGCGCATCAGCAGTGTGCCGCGTTTGTAGGTGGCAAAACGACGGGCAAAACCTATAGTCAAAACCTCCGGATCCAGCACTTCATCAGCAGTGGAGATTTCTTTGGCAGTAGCCCCTACCTTTTTTAGTTGTTCCTTCAGGCGACTGCGGGAAAAATCAACCAGGCGTTCGCGGGTAATCTGACGAGTACGCCATATCTCTGCATCAGGTATCTTGGCTATTCTGCGCCAGACAGAATGTTCAGTCGGATCATCCAGCCAGCGGGTGCCGAGATAACGGACCAGCAGGCTACCCATCTGTCCTGACATCCAGGTACGTGTATGAACCCCATTTGTTATGGAGGTAAGTGGCAACTGTTCTTCAGGAAGTTCAGGCCAGAGATTCTTCCACATGCTGCGTGAGACCTCCCCATGAAGTTGGCTGACACCATTGGCATGACCTGCCAGTTTAAGTGCCATGACTGCCATGCAGAAACTTTCGTACTGATCGGCAGTGTTCTGTCGTCCAAGTCCCAAAAATTCATCACGGGAGAGATTAAAACCCTTGATATACCTGCTGAAATATTTATCAAGCATATCCGTTGGAAAATGGTCTATACCAGCCTCTACCGGCGTGTGGGTGGTAAATATATTGCCGGCCCTAGTTACTTCAAGTGCCTCTTTAAAGCTGATTTTACGTTTTTCCATAACCAGCCTGATCCGTTCAAGGGCCAGGAAGGCAGCATGTCCTTCATTCATATGGCAGACATTGGGAATGATCCTTAAAAGACGCAGGGCGCGCACGCCGCCGATGCCCAGCAGAATCTCCTGTTGCATCCGCATCTCCTGATTGCCGCCGTAAAGCTGTGAGGTTATCAGGCGATCTTCAGGGCTGTTCTGTTCAAGGTTTGTGTCCAGAAGATAAAGTGGCACCCTGCCAACCTGGACTCTCCAGATATGTGCCTTGAAATGGCGCGGGCCAAAATCCAGTTCCACCTCAAATGGACGCCCCAGGTGATCCCGCTCCAATGTCAGAGGAAGATTATAGAAATCATTTTCTGGGTATATCTCCTGTTGCCAGCCTTCATTGTTAAGGTACTGTCTGAAATAACCCTGTCTGTAAAGAAGGCCAACACCCACCAGCGGCAGGCCAAGATCACTGGCAGATTTAAGGTGATCGCCTGCCAAAATTCCCAAGCCACCGGAATAGACAGCAAGCGACTCATGCAATCCGAATTCCATCGAAAAATAGGCGATCTTCAGTTGTGAGCTGTCCTCAAACTCCTTCTGAAACCATGATTTTTCTGAAAGGTATGCGGTCAGCTTTTCGTCTACCATTTGCAGATGAGCCATGAACCCCTCATCCTGTTTTAGTGACTCAAGTGTTGTCTGTTGCAGGATACCCAGCATCTCGACCGGGTTGTGACGGGTAGAGTTCCATAGGTCTATGTCAAGACGCTTGAAAAGTGCAATCGCGTCAGGATCCCATGACCACCACAGGTTGTAGGCTATCCTCTGTAATGGTGCCAGTTCGTCTGAGAGAGAAGGTACAACAGTAAATTTGTGAAGCATTTTGGAGAAATCCATTTGGTCACCTCAGTGATAAAGGGTTAAGTGTATGGGGAAGTTACTGCTAGAGTTCTATTTCCCCGTTAAAGACCTCTGTAGCAGGTCCGGTCATAAATACTGGACCGTCTTCAATCCATTCAAGTTCAAGGTCCCCGCCGGCCAGGTGGTTAAGAATCTTCCTGTCAGTCAGATTATTCAGAACACCGGCTATACAGACTGCACTGGCCCCAGTACCGCAGGCAAGTGTCTCACCGGCCCCCCTTTCCCAGGTACGCTGTTTAACTTCGATTCGAGAGATGATCTGAATGAATTCTACGTTGGTGCGGCGCGGAAATAGAGGATGGTTTTCGATTAGTGGTCCGTAGGTGCTGACAGGAAAGTTGTCAAGTTGGTCAACGTAAATGATGCAATGGGGATTACCCATTGACACAGTTGTGATCTTGAAGTTTTGATCAAGGATAGTCAGTTCTTCTGCAACCACCCGATCAACAGGTGGCCCTGTCATTGGTATCTCTTCCCGGGAAAGCCGTGGCAATCCCATATTAACCCTCACCCTTTCTATCTTGTTATCTGAGTTTGGAAAGAGCTGAAGTGAAAGTATTCCGGCACCGGTTTCAGCGGTTATCTCGGTCTTGCTTACAATACCGTGATCAAATGCGTATTTTGCCACACAACGGATGCCGTTTCCGCACATCTCTGACTCGGATCCATCACTGTTGAACATCCGCATCCTTACATCGGCCTTGTCTGAGGGCATGATCAGAATCAATCCGTCAGAACCTATTCCAAAATTACGGTTAGACACCTTAATGGCTGTTTCAGCAGGGTTTGGGACTGTCTCCCTGAAACAGTCCACATAAACGTAATCATTACCTGCACCATGCATCTTTGTGAACTTCATCAAATTCCTCCATTTAATTTTTCGCTAACTGTTCAGTACCTGTATCTAGGCTAACGGCAAAAATTAAGTATTCCAAAACCCCCTCCCCTTCAAGGGGAGGGCAGGGGTGGGGATGGGGTAGATTCAGTGATTTCAACCTGTTAAGAATGAAAATCCCATCCCCCTCCTAGCCTCCCCCTTGAAGGGGAAGGAACTATTATTTGATGCCGTTCGCCCTAAGCTTGTCATTCCGGCAGGTTTTTAGCTGGAATCCGGATTTTAAGGCCTTAAAAAGCTGGATGCCGGACAGAAGATTTCCGGCATGACAGAATCAACAACTGATTCTGGTGATTTATCCTGAATAGTTAACATTTAATAACAGAATAGTCATTGCTCAACAAGATTAAACATATAAATGAAAGAGTCAAGGTTCAAGGAAGGTTAAAAGCTGCTCATACCGTTTTGTGGCGTATTTGTTTTAATCTTTTTACATGACAGACACTAACCACTGTTCACTGAACAACTAGCTTTTGGCCGACAGCCGTTGTTCACTAACCAATGCAGGGCGGCATCTGTTAATCAGGCTGGCTGTACAGGCAGCTCCAAAGCCATTATCAATATTAACCACCGTAACTCCGCTTGCGCATGAATTAAGCATCCCCAGCAATGCTGCAACACCACCAAAAGAAGCGCCATATCCTATTGATGTGGGGACTGCTATAACAGGCCGTTCCAAAAGACCGCCAACTACTGAAGGCAGCGCCCCTTCCATTCCGGCAACTACAATTACAACCTCGGCGGATCGGAGCAGTTCTATCCGTGACAACAGCCGATGGATTCCTGATACACCTACATCGCATAAAAGCTCTGCGTGATTACCAAGAAACCTGGCTGTAACCAGTGCCTCACTGGCAACCGGCAGGTCAGATGTGCCTGCTGTAACCACCAGGATCAGGCCGTATCCCTGCCTTATGACTGGTTTAGTTTCCAGGATCAGGCAACGGGCTTCAGCATGGTAAATTGTATTGGGGGAAAGTGCTTTCAGACCAACGGCCTTGGTCTCATCCAGGCGGGTCACAAGAACGTTGCTGCCCTGTGCTGTCATGGCCTCCATAATCCGGAAAATCTGTTCAACGGTCTTGCCTTGCCCGAAGATCACCTCAGGTTGTCCCTGACGCAGTTCGCGGTGATGGTCAACCTGGGCAAATTCCAGATTCTGGTATGGCAGGTAACGCAGTTCCTCCACCCCTTGCTCTGGCGTTATCCGACCAGTATGAATACCCTGCAGAATCTCCAGTAAAATCCCTTTTTCCATATAGTTGCTCCAATCACTTTTTTATTTCAGCCTAGCGTCAAAACTCCGGGCTGCAATCAACTGTCATCCATGCGACAAAGCAGAATTACCCTTTTAACATAACTCCCTTGATCTGCTATTGTTTACCGGTACGAAAACAACATGTTATCTCACTAAAGCAGTAGACTTGCAGGATGCTTTCTGCTAAATCTTACCAACCTTAACATCAAAAAGGGAGAAATGAGCATGGGTATGACAACAGCAGAAAAAATTTTTGCAGCACATCTGGTGGATGAACCGTTCAGCGGCACAAAAGTGCTTCGTCTGGATGTTGTCCTCTGCCATGAAATTACTACGCCGATTGCAATTGATGATCTGGTTGCAAGGGGTAAGGACCGTGTCTTTAATCCGGAGAACATCAAGGCGGTTATTGATCATGTTACACCTGCCAAAGACACAAAGACAGCTACACAGGGCAAGATTTTACGTGACTGGGCGCGTCGCCACCAGATTAAGGACTTTTTTGATATCGGGGCTAACGGTGTCTGTCATGCCCTTTTTCCTGAAAAAGGCTTTATCCGTCCCGGTTATACTGTAATCATGGGAGATTCACATACCTGTACCCACGGGGCCTTTGGCGCCTTTGCTGCTGGAGTGGGCACTACTGATCTTGAGGTTGGAATACTAAAAGGTGTCTGCGCCTTCCGTGAACCCAAAACCATCAGGTTTAATATTAACGGTGAGCTGCCCAAAGGGGTCTATGCCAAGGATCTGATACTGACCTTGATCGGCAAGATAGGAGTAAACGGTGCAACCGATCGGGTTATGGAGTTTGGCGGTTCAACTGTTGATACAATGAGCATGGAATCCCGCATGACACTATGCAACATGGCCATTGAGGCAGGCGGCACATCCGGAATCTGTATGCCGGACATGACTACGGTTGAGTATCTCTGGTCGTTTATCCATGACCAGTTTGCCACAAAAGAGGCGGCCCTGGCCAGCTATCAGCAGTGGTGTTCTGATGCAGATGCAGTCTATGAGCAGGTGATAGAGATTGACGCCTCTGTCCTGGTTCCGGTTGCCACCTTTAACTACAAGCCTGATCAGGTAAGGCCGGTGACTGAATTCAGTGAAAGCAGGGTTGATCAGGTCTATCTGGGGTCCTGTACAAATGGCCGGATTGAGGATTTGCGGATTGCTGCACAGATACTTAAGGGAAAGAGGCTTGCAGAAAACGTAAGGGGTATACTCTCTCCTGCTACCCCCAAGGTTTACCGTGAGGCGATGAAAGAGGGGCTGATTGATATCTTTCTGGATGCCGGTTTCTGTGTCACCAACTCTACCTGCGGTGCCTGTCTGGGTATGAGTAACGGTGTGCTGGCAGATGGCGAGGTTTGTGCATCAACAACCAACCGTAATTTTAACGGACGGATGGGCAAGGGCGGTATGGTTCACCTGATGTCGCCAGCAACAGCGGCTGCGACTGCCATTGAAGGCAGAATCGCTGACCCGCGCAACTATCTTTGATTATTACTTAAGGAGTTACTGACATGAAAACCTTCGGAGGGCCGGTTCTGTTTCTGGATCGTGCCGACATTAATACCGATGAAATTATACCTGCCAAATATCTGAACGAAATTACCAAGCAGGATTTGCGGCCGTTTATCCTTGAAGACCTCAAGCTGGATGGCTTTGATCCCGGGAGTGAAAAGACATCCAACGCCCGTGTGGTGGTATCCCGTGCCAATTTTGGTTGTGGCTCTTCCCGTGAACATGCCCCTTGGGTATTTGAGGTAAATGAAATAAATGCTGTTGTGGCTGAGTCCTTTGCCCGTATCTTCCGCCAGAACATGTTTAACTGTGGTATGGCGGCTATTGAGCTGCCTGAGAATGATCTGAATGTAATCTTCTCTTACAGTCAGTATGCAGATGCATCAATGAAGATAGATATTGAGGCACAAAACCTGACCATTAGCGGTGGTGGAAGGCAAAACAGCTTCAGTTTTGAGCTTTCACCATTTGACAAGGCTCTTGTGCTGGCAGGTGGCTGGGTGGACTATGCCGATACCAGGTATTAATTTTTAACGTATCACCTGCAATACACTTTACCTACATTTGCCATAAAGGAGCCTGTAATGTTTGGATTTGGCATGCCGGAATTAATAGTGATACTTGTAATCGTGCTGGTGGTTTTTGGCGCAGGAAGACTGCCAGAGATCGGCGGAGCCCTGGGAAAGAGCATCAGGAATTTCAAAAACTCTTCCGAAGGTAAAGATGAAATTGTGATCAAGCCCAAGGGAGAAGAGGAACCAAAGGCCTGATATGGATATGTTTCAGCCGGAAGCCTTATTGTGACCGTCTGAAAAGACTGCTTTCCATACAGATTAGGCTCCTGCACTCTGTCTGATACAAATATTTTTACGCTGGAACTTTTATGTTTAACTTTCCCACGCTGGGGCGTGGGAAAGTTAAACGACGTAACTATCCAGAATAAATCGTCATAGCTTGTAAAAAAGTCTCTCATCCCCGAATGATTCTATCGGGTGATATGGTTTTAGAACCAGAACCGGATTCCCGTTACACCCTCGGAAATGACGCTATTTGGATAGCGTGCTGAAGAGCAACTTTAACGGCTTTACAGGGCACCCTCCGCAGGTGCTTTTGAGGCTACGTCAACTCCTCCCTGCGCATCCACCGTCACCACATAATCTTTCAACAGGTTGGGGGCCGTCTCCAGGTAATCTAGCAGACGGGCCTTGTTAATATCGGTACCGGAGGTTGTATTGACAACACTAATCTTGGTAACGGCCTTCACCGGTGAGCCCAGCCCCGGTCTGGTACTGTTGGGATTGATGATGGTCGGGTTGTCTCTTCTGCCATCCTTATAGGTGACGCCAACGCCCAGTACAAAGCTTGAGTTGTTGACCACCTTGATCATGCCGGCCTCGGCGCTGCCCAGGGTGCAGAGTGAGGTTACAAGCAGGGTGGTAAGTGCGGTAAGTACGTTTTTCGTCTTCATGGTGATTGTCTCCTTTTATCTGTTATTGCCATGGCTCGGTACAGGACGGGATTGTGCAGAGCAAACTGCAAAACCTTTTCAGGTCGGTCATCGGAAAGTCAAACGGGATAACGGTTGTGCCGTAGTTGTCTCGACACTGATAGCGCCCATCCATTTTCATGCATGAATAGGACTTGAACTGGCACCCCACCAGATGGCCTTTTTCGACCATGCCGTTTTCAATCTTGGTTATTGCGTTAGGATGAACCGTACACCGCTTGGTGAAGTAATCCGGGTTGTTTGGGCAGATAAACGTCTGGGCCGCGCCCATACACGGCAGTGCCAACAGCGCAACAGTGACTCCCACAAGTA
>DYNH01000015.1 GCA_020721175.1 Trichlorobacter lovleyi
TAGCTCAACTTTTAACTTTTTGCAGTATAAAACCGACAGGACTTTTAAAGAGGTTCAGCCATTATGTACCTTACCTATCTCGTCAAATCCTAGTATTCCGTGACCGCCTTCAACATTCGGGGCATCCTCTTTCAGATGGGCAGCACAGATGTATTCAATACTGTTAGCCATTGTGCCGCACTGACGACAGGCAACCTTGGGGTTGTCCGTAACTTTCCTCAGGGTTTCATGGTCACCATGCAATTTCAGGTAACATGTATGTTTTTTATGTGCTTCCGGATCACAGCTCATCTTTTTTCTCCTTTAAGTTTGTTTGTTAGATCACCAAGACATCCTGGACAGCAGCCCCTGTTTTCAGTTCTGCCTGCCCTACAAAGGCAGTAACACAGTAAACGTAGTGCCTTCGTCAACGGTGCTGGTTACTTGTATTTCTCCACCATGACGTTTTACTATGTTGTAGGTCAACGCCAATCCCAGCCCCACCCCCTTTCCTACGTCCTTGGTGGTGAAAAAAGGATCCCATATTCTGTCAAGGTGTTCCCTGGGAATGCCACATCCATTATCCCTTATGTTGATTGAAATCATGTTACCTTCTGCAACAGAAGTGGTCAGCTCCACAAGTCCCTTGCCTGTGATGGACTGATGGGCATTGATCAGCAGATTCATACAGAGCTGGCGCAACAGTGACGGATCCCCCTTGATGCAGGGAAGCCCATCCTGCATCCTCTTGACAACCTTTATCTGACGGTGTGTTGACTGGTGGCTAATCAGCTCCAGTATCTCCAGAAGCAGTGCATTCAAATCAACGTTAATAGCCAGCCCATCGGAATGTCGTCCAAAACTCAGCAGGTGATCTATGATCCCCTTGCAGCGGTAAGACTCTCTTTCAATCATATGAAGGTAATGCGGAAATATGCTCAAACGGGAATCACCTGCCAAGGCAGGCTCATCACGAAAACGCCTCTGAAGCGCCTCGGCACAACCTGCAACGGATGTAAGCGGATTGTTAATCTCATGGGCTATACCGGTAGCAAGTACTCCAATACTCGACATCTTCTCTGCCTGAATCAGGCGCATCTCCTGAAGCCGTTTTTCTGAGATATCGCGATAAAACACCAGAGCCCTATGTCTTTGGCCAATAAAATCCGTGATAGGTGTGGCTGTTACATCCAGATACAGGGTTCTCTGCTGGTTCTGTACGCAAACCATTGTAGTCTCAACCCGTTCACCACGAAGCGCCCTTTCTACAGGGCACTCTTCCGGCTTGTAATGTGCATCCGGATGGAATATTCCACTGCAATGCCTGCCTGCTACAATCTCGTCAGGAAACATCCTGGCAACAATCTGATTAAAGTGTTGTATCTTGCCTTCGTGATCATAAACCGTTATGCCATCACCTATTGAATCAAAAATAGCTTGTAATTCACTGGTTTTGTTCTGAAGTTCCACCTCTGCCTGTTTTCTTTCTGTAATATCCTGGGTTGTTCCATAAAGCTTTATAACCTTGCCGGAGTTATCCAGATGTGGCTCAACTATAGTGTAGACCCAACGCATGGTGCCATCGCAAAACAGCAGGCGGTGTTCAATTTCGTAACTCTTGCCCTCTTCAGTGCCAAGACGCAGATGTGCCATTACGCTTTCAAAATCATCAGGATGAACAACCCTTGCAAAGGCCTCATGATCAATATCGTCATAACTGAGACGCATAATTCGGAGCAACTCATCGGAAGCCTGGATCTCTGAGGTCACTGTGTTGAAGCTCCATGAACCTACGCGGGTCATGGATTGTGCCTTTGTCAGGTTATATTCACTTTCAAACAAGGCCCTTTCAGCCATTTTTTTCTCTGTAATATCCACAAGCACCGCCAGACATTCCTCGCCTGCCTCGGTTGTCATGGCCTCAATGCGCACATAAAGAAGTGCCTTGTCGCCTCTGATCAGGCCCAGACGACAGGTTCTCTTTTCATGGCATGAAAAGACCGAACCAAGGAATTCCTCAAAGATCAGACCATCATCAACAGCAACAAAGTTTTTAAAGCAGTTGCCTATCAATTCAGATCTTTCCAAACCAAGCAGATCTGTTCCGGTTAGATTCACTGAAAGTATTCTGCCTTCCGGCCCTAATGTAAAATATCCAACCGGGGCAAAATCATAAAGCAAGGCATATTTGTTGTTTGAACTCTTAAGTTCATCTCTAAAGTACTTTGAGCTGTCCTGGCACATTTCTGATCTGGCAGTATGCAAACCATCCCTGGGCAGAAGTCTTTCTTTCTTTTTGCTGCCTAGCCTTGATGTCACTCAAATCTCCAAGAATATCACCAACTACGACGCACTTCAGGATCAAAAGCCGGCTTTGCATCACTGCCCGGACGGATGTAGTAACTTGCGGGATCATAATTTTTTTCTTCCCTGGCTGGCTTTATACGGTTCTTCCAGGTTCTTGTGTCATTATGATCGTAAAGTGTGTAGAATAGCTCTTCAACCACCTTGCTAAGCTCATCCACGTTCTTTACCACTTCTACACGGTCGCAGTAACTGCCATACAGTTCCATCAGGCAGTCGCCTCGATACCAGGTTTCACGATCCTCCGGACTAAGCCAGAGCATGTAACCTGCCTTCTCACGTATCTCCTCAAGGGCCCATTCGTTATCTTCATTATAATTGTTGCGACCATCTCCCATGATGATAATGGCCGGTTTTCCCCGCATACTTTCCAGATGTTCTCTTTTAAAGGTAAGAAAGACATTTCCGTAGTCACTGTTGTCATCCAGGTTGACGATATCCCCACGGTCAATGGTTTCAAGAAGGCAGTTAACCGGAAGATTGCGAAGCCTGTCTGTAATCTCGACTACATCTCTGTTAAAAACAAAACTTCTGACATCCACAACACGATTCTGCAGTGTATGAAGCAGCAGCAGCATGAAGCGAGTGGCGTGACTCACGGAAAAACTTACATCACAAAACACCACAAGACGCGGTTTTTCCATCCTTTTACGACGTAATGCCAGCAAAAACGGGATCATTCCATGTCGGTAATTCTTTTGTAGGGTACGCACAACATGAAGTTTACCACGGCTCTCCTTTTCCTTCATCCTTTTGATGTCTTTACGTATTCTTACAAGCATCCTGCCAACCACTTCCTGCATGTCAACCAGTTCTTCTGGAGTAAAGGCAAGATTTTTGGAATTATTGTACCCCTGATAAAATGCGACACTGGGAACATTTTCCATCCTGTATTCTGAAGGGGATGGCGCCTCCATCTTCCCAGGGTTACGGTTAAGCTGAACCTGTATCTCAGGCCCCTCTTCATCACCGTTATCTTCACCCATATCCAGAAGATTTTCCAAATCCTCCTCTGTTACCTCTTCATCCACAAGTATGTTGATCTTTTCATCATCAGGATCTTGAAAAGACTCAACATTAGATTTGAAGAGGCTTCCTTCAACGACATGAATCAGGGAGTTAATGAGATCACCAAAATCCTGATGCATCTGAACGTTGCTGCTGCTGGTAGTAAAAAAGCGTTCAAACTCCTCTTCAAAAACCGGAATCTCATTAGCATTTTTTACCAGAGTCAGACGAAGAATTGAACGTACCGTTTCGCGTTTTGACAGTCCGCAGAGGGAGACTGCATGAACGGCATCCATACTTTCACCTGGCGAAACTCGCACCCCGCGTTCACGTAATGCCTTGACAAATCTGGTTATCACCCTTTCCATGTTCAGGCCAGCATTTGGGCAGCTAGGTCATTTACCTGCTGAAGGTCAGCCTGATGCTTGGCAATTACACCCACAGTACTCGCAACAATTTCGGGTGTAAGGGCAGTGGCATGAAGTATTGTGAGTACATTTGCCCAGTCAAGAGTCTCGGAAACACTTGGTGGCTTACGCAGGTTAAGTTCTCGCACCGCCCTTAAAAACTCAACCATCTTGCGGGCCAATATCTCACAAAGATCAGGATAACGGGCGCGGACAATGGTTACTTCACGCTCCAGATCAGGATAACCGATGTATAGATAGAGACAACGCCTTCTCAACGCATCAGAGATCATACGGGTTCCGTTACTGGTAAGAATAGTCAGAGGTTTTTGTAAGGCGGGAATCACCCCTAGTTCTGGGACAGAGACCTGAAAATCGCTCAGACACTCAAGAAGCAGTGCCTCAAATTCATCACCTGAACGATCTATTTCATCTATCAACAGCAGGGAACGCTTTTCGGAAAGAAAGCTGCGTAAAATAGGACGTTGTACCAGAAAATTACGGGAAAAGAAGAGGCTTTCCTCAGCGGAGAGCCGTTCAACAGCCTCACGCAGATCACTGGTTACTGACAGATATGTATCCAGTTGGGTACGCAGGAGCTGAGTATAGAGCAGTTGTTTGCCATATTCCCAATCATAGAGTGCCTTGCCTTCATCTATGCCTTCGTAACACTGCAAACGCACCAATGGAAAGTCAAGGACTTCGGAAAGTGTCTTGGCCAGACCGGTTTTGCCGACCCCTGGCGGTCCCTCGATAAGTATCGGCTTTTCCATCTGAAGGGCAAGAAACACTGCGGTTGCAATCGCCTCATCGGCTATGTAACCACCATTGCTAAGAAGTGTCTTCACTGTTGATTCGGTAATCATGGCAACCTCATTCAGGCAAATTTTATACTTACATAGTCAAGCTGCAAGGATCAGGCCTTTTTATTTGTGCTCTGAACTTTTTGCAGTAATTTATTCAGAATGGCAAGCGCCACTCTTTGGTAGTCTGCGCCATGCTCACTAAACGCTCTCTTTGTAAAAAAACCGCCGGGCTCCGAAAGATTTCATCCTTCAGTGCCCAGCGGCGTTCTTACGGCACTATGTTACTGGTTTACTACATGCAGCTCTTGAATACTTCACGCATTTCCTTGAAGCCTATATCTCTTGGGTTGCCTTCGGAGCAGATATCAGCAGCAGCAAACTTTGAAAGTGCGTCAAGGTCTTTCTCTTGCAGGCCAAGATCACCAAATGTGGTGGTGATACCAAGATCTGCCTTAAGCTCTGCAACCAGATCAATAAAGGCTTCACCGGCCTTCATATCGGACATGCCAACAGTGTTGATACCAGCAGCGCGTGCCATCAGGGTAAAGCGCTCAGGACATGCAGCCAGGTTGAAGCGGCAGACATTAACCATGCCGATAGCGTTGCAGAGGCCGTGTGGCGAATCATACAGACCACCCATTGCATGGGCCATACTGTGAATGATGCCGAGGCCGGCGCTATTAAAGCTGATTGCGGCTGCCATCTCAGCCCAGACCATCTGCTCGATTGCCTTTTCATTGTTACGGTTGGCTGCTGATTGACGCAGGTTTTCAAAAATCTGGGTAATTGCCCAGAGGCCAGGGCCATGTGCCGATTGTACCATCAGGCGTGAGGCAATGGCTTCGATTGCATGTGCAAGGGCATCCATTCCGGTGTAGCCTGCCAGTTCCTTTGGCATGCACTGTTGCAGCAGTGGGTCGTTTACAGACTTGCTGGGTGTGCAGTTAGGATCAAACAAGGCCATCTTGTACATTTTTTCAGTGTGGTTGATAATTGAGAAGCAGGAAACTTCTGAACCGGTACCTGAAGTAGTGTTGATTGCAAGATGTGGAAGCTTGTTTTTCTGGGTTGCCTTGAAGGCGCCTTCAAAACTGCGTACATCCTGGCCATCGTGGCTGTATACCAGCCTCATTGCCTTACAGCAGTCTGTAGTACTACCACCGCCGATGCTGATCAAACCATCAAATTTTCCGGCGGCAAGTATTTTGGCACCTTCCATAACCTCGTGATCTTTAGGGTTAGGGGTTGCCTTGGCATATACTTCTGTGGATACGCCTGCATGCTTCAGTACACCCTGAATAGACTCAATGATGCCGGTTCCTCTCAAGCCGGTGGTGACAATCAGGGCATTAGACATACCGAGTGATTTGGCATCGTTGCCAACCATGGTATGTGCGCCCCAACCGATATTGACGGCAGGGTAGGCATGGGACATCTTGATGGGGTATTCGCGTCTTTCCTGGCTGAGGGTTCTTTGAACATCTCTAAAATGCGGCATTTGTACTTCCTCCTTTGATTGATGTTACTACTTGGGATGTTTAACAGCACTATTAAAATACTTCAGATAACGATCCTGATATCCTGTCTTGTTTAGATAAATGACCTCCCCGTAACATTGTTTTGATGAACAGACCAAAGCTGTCTGCTGTTATTTATTTAATGGTACCTGCGTCTGTCAGCACACGTTCTGTAATTGGCTACTAGCAATGAGAGTGCCAATATTAATAAATACAATTATTACATATAGTTATATATAAAAATCAGATGTGACACCCATATCGTTCAGGTCAACACCCGATCAAGTGTAACGTTTTTCTATAATATTGCTTACAAGTAAGGATTTTCGGTATAGAGATTATCCACACTGAGGAATTATCACCCAATCTGTCTGGTGAATCAGGTATATCCGGGAGTTAAAAATATGGTGGGAAATCAATTTTATGCTAAACCATAAAAAAGTTTTGAGACCAGACAAAATGATATATAAACAAAAAAATCAAAGATTTATATACAAACACAAACTCAACAGACAGATAATGCCTTAACACCGTTTAAACTTTTGTTTCTTTTATTGTAACTGTTCAGCACTGCCTCAAGAACAGTCCAAAATGTCATCCAGAACAGAGTGAAGGACATGTTTTCAGATTTTTGAAGCTAAAAACGCCACATCAGATACTTCGTTGTCACTCAGGATCACAGCAATCTGGAATGTGGTGAACAGTTGAGGCTCTTTCAAAAAGATTGTCATTCCCGAATGCCTCTATCGGGGATCTAGTCTTTTCAGTTATTTAAAATCTGGATTCCGGCTTAAAGCCTGCCGGAATGACACAATTCGGGACTTTTGAAAGAGGCTCAGTTACCTTTTAGTTTTATTCAAGTAATTTTTCTGAATGAGATGTTTCCGGTAAATATGCTGTCTGTAGTCACAGCGGTCATCGGTTGACCAGATAGTTCCATATACAGCCAGGGCTCTTCCTGCACAACCACCCAGACAGCCTGCAGAGACCTGACATGCCAGACATTTTTCAAGAAGCACTGATCGCTTACGGATGCTTTCCAGCAGAGGCATCCAAAGCTCACCTCCCTCCTGAAAGGCCCTTAAGAACCCCTTTTCATGCACACTGTTCACTGCATACAGATCGCAATGACACAGAACACAGGGGTAAAGCCTGCCGTCAGTCGTCAGATACGTATCTCTGCCCAATCTGCAATGCATGTCTACAGGAAGTTCGCCAAGGTACCACTGCAATGCGTCCATATTTCCAAAGGCAACATAACGCCTTCTGAAACTTGAATCCCTTCTGAAATTTTCAATCAGCTCAAGATATCTGTAGCTGTCAGGAACCTTACACAATTCAAGACCTGCCGCCCTCCCTCCCGTAATAAGGGTTCCGGCGCTGACACCTGCCAGCCTGTACTTTTCGGCCAGCTCCAGAAGTTCAGGAAATTCCGACAAATTATGTTGCATTTCAGTAAAATGGACGATTACCTGCCCGGACATATGCTCTTGAAAAAGTAAATCCAGAGCAGCAGTAACAGCATGGTAGGAACCCTGGCCCCTTACATAATCATGGCTTTCAGGGTTCGCACCGTCCAGACTGATCTGCAGCTTCAACCCGGGCAGATCAAGCTGACGAAGCTTTAAAATCATCTCTCTGTCAAGCAGTACAGCGTTGGTCTGAATAGTGATGGAGGCTATTTTAATACTGATTGCATAACGAATGATCTCAAACAATGACGGGTTCAATAGTGGCTCACCACCGGTAAGCCGGATATGATTGCCACCCATTATGGCAAACTGCTCAAACACCTGTTCAAGTTGCGACATGGGGACATCTCTTTGCGCCATCATGGAATCAGGAGCTACCCAGCAGTGAGTACAATTTAGATTACAGCGGTCAGTTATGGCAATAGTCAGGGACTCAGGGGAATGGATGGAGAGATTCTGGTGGATACCGGAATCTGTTACAGGTAAATCAGGAAGGCTTTGCATACCGTTTTTATAGATGGAACCTGATTAATGTAGAATAAATCTACACTGTAGAAAAAAAGTACAATCTGTCTATCGGATAACTGGATAGAGAACAAACCCTTCGGCAAAGTTTAAAAAACATTATAATCAATATGTTACATGTAGATACTATTAATCTTTACTGTCAGCAAGCAGGTTAAGGGGCAAAAAATTAACGGATCAGTCGGCTTGATACCAATGTAACTTATTATTTTTACGAGTTTTTTGCTTTTAACTGGCCTGTTGTAGCATTTTTACACACAGACATTACATTTAAAGTCAGCGTAAATGACACGTTCCCGCCTCAAGGGGACAGAGTTTTCGACATGCGCCTTAACTCTGTTTTGAAGACTCCCTAACCTCCAATAGAAGCCATGCTGAAGGACTGGTAACTGCATCCAGAAGAGCTTATCAAATGGCCAACCGGTTTTGCTTCCACTACAGATTTTAACATCCTGGCAAGCATTATGTTGTCTTGTTCCATCAAGGCCGGTTTAAGATCAACAGAGGCGTCTGAAAACAGGCACCCCTTCGCCTGTCCGGTTGAAGTCACACGAATACGGTTACAAAAAGAACAGAAATGATCTGACAATGCCGTAATTACACCTACAACGCCATCGGTTCCATCTATCCTGAAGTTACTTGAGGGACCGGCAAAATCGGCAGGCCCAAGTGGTGTTAATTGAAAACAGCTCCCGATGCGTGACAACACCTCCCTGCTTGGCACCAGCATCCGCTGCCACTCTGCTTCCCGTATTACCGGCATATATTCTATAAACCTCACCGTAGTGGAACTGTCAGCGGCCAACCTTGCAAAATCAATAATCTCGTGATCATTGACCCCCCTCATCACAACCATGTTAAGCTTGATATGCAACCCGCACAATCGTGCCTTTTCAATACCTTGCAAAATAGTTGTCAGTTTATCACTTCTGGTGATACTGGCAAAGGTCTCGCGATCAAGAGAATCAAGACTTACGTTAAGCCGCTGGACTCCGGCATCACGGATTTTTTCAGCTAGTTCATACAGCATAACCCCGTTGGTTGTAAGTACCAGTTGTTCAACGTCTGAAATCCCGGCAAGCTGCTTTAAAAAACTGACAATACCGTTACGCACCAACGGTTCGCCACCTGTAATACGAATCTTCCTGATCCCGAGTGAAACCGCACAACAGGCGATCCTGTACATCTCTTCATATCTCAGTATGTTATCATGCGTTGTTTTAAGCACACCTTGCCGAGGCATACAGTAGACACAACGCAGGTTACAACGGTCAGTCACTGAAAGCCTGAGATAATCAATTACCCTTCCATGCGTATCAACAAGCTTCACAACAGAATTCCTCACTTTTCAAGTTCATAACGTTCCAACTTTGTATAAAGGGTTTTTCTATCTATTTCTAACAATTTGGCAGCTTTACTTTTATTCTGGTCCACCAGATTCAGAACCTTGAGTATATGATCCCTCTCTACAATCCAGAGCGGGAAAGCTGTTACACTGCGGTTTTCAGTTACTGTGCTGGTAACCACAGGCACGGATTCACGAATCCTGGGCGGGGCAAACGGAAACAAATCGGAAGTAATCACCCTTTCTGTTGCCAAAATGCATGCCCTGCGCAAGGTATTGCGAAGTTCACGAACATTGCCGGGCCAATGGTACGCCATCAGTGAGGCCATGGCATCTTCACTGATCTCCCACTCACAAGAGTCGTTTTCACGACATTGATTGATAAAATACCAGGCTAAAGGCACTATATCCTCAATTCGGTGCCGTAAAGGCGGGACAGGAATAGGAAGCAGATTAATCCTGTGGTAAAGGTCTTCACGGAATTCATTTCTACTGACACAATCAAGCAGATTTTTGTTAGATGCAAAAACAAAACGGACATTAACCCTGATATCATGGCTCCCACCCATACGACGGAAGGTGCTGGTCTCCAGAATACGTAAAAGCTTCACCTGGACATCGAGAGGGGTTTCAGAGACTTCATCCATAAACAACGTTCCCGTATCAGCCAGCTCAAAGAGTCCGGCCCGACCCTTGTTTGCACCGGTAAATGCCCCCTGCATATGTCCAAAAAGTTCACTTTCAGCGGTATTTGCATCCAGACGTCCGCAGTTTATAGTAACAAAAGGCTTGCTGGAACGATTGCTTGCATCATGTACCGCCCTGGCAATTAACTCTTTACCGGTCCCACTTTCACCGGTTATCAATACATGTTCATCAGTTACAGCCCACCTCTGAACCACACCCAGTACTTTTGTAATAGCAGCGCTTTTTCCTACAATATGGCTATGACTCAGCCTGTTTACCTCCTGGCGAAGATTGAGATTTTCAGTCCGCAGCGTGTTTTTTTCAAAGGCCTTGTCAATCAGCATTTCAAGTTCATCAAGCTTAACCGGCTTGGTCAGATAATCATATGCCCCCTGCCTGATGCACTCCACTGCAGTCTCTATGGCGCCATGTCCTGTAAACATTATAATTTCAGGCATACTGGATTCAATGCGCATCTGCTTCAGGGTTTCTACACCGTCAATCCCTGGCATACGGACATCTAGCAGCACCACATTAAAAATCTGTTGCCGATAGAGACCTAGTCCTTCCTCTCCACAGGTGGCCACAGTAATATTGTAACCGGATCTCGACAGCTCAATTTCCAGCAATTCACGCAGTGACCTGTCATCTTCAACAATCAAGACCTTTATGTCTTTTCGGTTTACTTCTGGCATACAGGTATCCTTACAGTGAAAGTAGTTCCTACACCGATCGTACTCTCCACATTTATCTCTCCACCATGACGTTTGATTATGTTGTAAGTGATTGCAAGGCCAAGTCCCAACCCCTGGCCAACATTTTTAGTTGTAAAAAACGGATCCCAGATTTGATCAATAGACTCCTTGGAAATTCCGCATCCAGTATCTCTAATCCTTATAAAAACAGCGGTTCCTTCAACAGTTCCAGTGTTGATCTCCACCAGACCACTACCTTCAATTGACTGGTGGGCATTAAGCAACAGGTTCATAAAAACCTGACGCAGACTGGATTCATCCCCTATTATCAGTGGAAGGCCGCTGTGCAATTCAGTACGGATTTCTACTTTTTCATAACGGGATTTGTAACGCACCAGCTCAAGAATCTCCCTCATTACATCATTGATATTAACAGGTCCGATTGAACCATCAGACTTTCGGCTAAAGGAAAGCAGGGAGTCAATAATGCCCTTGCAACGATAGGATTCACGAATGATCACATTCAGATATTTTTGAAAATCCACCAGTCTGGCGTCAGTTGACAAAGACTCTTCTTCACGAAAACGTCTCAACAGGGCTTCGGCATAACCGGATACCGAATTAAGGGGATTGTTGATCTCATGTGCAACCCCTGCCGCCAGCACGCCGATACTTGACAATTTTTCGGCCTGCATCAGTTGAAGTTCCTGCATACGTTTTTCTGTTACATCACGAATAAAAACAAGTGCCCGTTTGTTATCAGCATGTGCATCTTCGATCTGGGTGGAGGTTATGTCGAAATAGCTTATTTTTCCTGATTTGGCACAGGTAATGGTGAATGTTGTTTCCACACGCTCACCTGCAAGGGCCCTTTCTACAGGGCATTGCAAAGGCATTGTAACAGTTTCAGGATGAAACAGTTGGCTACAGTGAGCGCCTGCCATTGTTTCACGGGGGAACAGACGCGGGCAGACATGGTTACGGTGCTGCACCAATCCGTTGTGATCATAGATAACAACACCGTCTGCTATGGAATCAAAAACAGCCTGTAATTCAGAACTTTTATTTCTAAGACCTGCGTTAGCAGCTTCAAGCTCATTAATTTTCTGCTTGACTTCAGCATAGAAACCGATCTTGGAACTATATATCCCTAGCAGCCTTCCCAGCTCATCATCATTCATTTCCGTACGTATAACAGACCGTTCCATCAGTAAGCCCTTTGTAGAATACCCAAAAGGTCTTCTTGGGCTGCTACCCGTGGAGAAGTTACTATACAGATATCATCCAGCGCACGTCTGGCCAGTTCCGGCAGATCCTGGCGTCTAACGCCTATACTTCTCAAACTGCGTGGAGCTCCGCAGGCCTCTAACATTGACTCCAGTGTCTCCTGAATCTGATCACCCAAGGCATTAACACCACCATCAGCACGATGTCCCATGCTGCATGAAAGTTCCTGCAGCTTCTCAGTAACTGCCGGAATATCAAAACGAAGGACTTCCGGCAGCAGAATAGCGTTGATACTGCCGTGATTGGCATCATAAAGTCCACCAATAGGGTGTGCTAAAGCATGGACTATACCAAGCAGGGAATTGGAAAAGGCCATACCTGCATGAAGGCTGGCCTGGGCAAGTTTTTGCATATCTTGCGGGCGACGTTCCCGAACAGCGGGTACCAGACTTGTTGTTAAAAGGTGAAGTGCCCTGGTCGCATGGACATCAGTCAAAGAAGTTGATGCTATCGAAAAAAAGGCCTCAATGGCGTGGCTCAGGGCATCTATAGCTGTTGTACATACATACTCATCCGGCAATGTAGAGAGGGTATCCGGATCTGTAAGACTGATATCCGGCGCCACACAACGGCTCATAATGGTTATTTTACAATGTCTTTCAGTGTCAGTGATGATTGCAAACTGCGAGATATCAGACCCGGTGCCGCATGTTGTGGGACAAAGCACTAACGGAGGCAGAGGGCGGATTATCTTGCCATGACCCTCAAAATCCTGAATTTTGCCTCCGTTTGAGACTAGAATAGCGATCGCCTTGGCTGCATCCATGACACTACCGCCTCCCAAACCAACGATAACATCACAACCGAGACGAATATATTCTCTTAAACCTTCAATAACCTCGTTATCCTTTGGATTAGTCGTTATACCATCGAAATAGGCAAACTCCAGACCTGCCTCCAGAAGGCTGCTCATTACGGAATCTACCCATCCGGCATTAAACAGACCTTTGTCGCTTACCAGCATTATCTTCTTGCCGCCCATTCGACAAGCACAGGCCCCCACTTGCCGCAGCATACCGCGCCCGAAGATTATTTCAGGCACTTCAAACTTGCAGCTTGGTAATGAATCAGACAAATTGTCCCGTGCATTCATTAGAACGTATCCTTCCGCGCTACTTATTACTTGACGTGTTTAAGATGCAAAAACAAACCGGAAGAAGATGGGTTTGAAGGCTTATGGCCTGACTTAGCCCTTGTCTCCTGCCTCTCCCCCTTTGACTACTGACCGTTACTCTCCGAAGTTTACATAGATAGTTTACTGAATAAAATGCAATGCCTATGCCTATTACAACAATGTTTCAAATTATTTTATTATTTTTCTATAACGCACCAATTTTATCCAATAACTCTAGCTTGCAAAACAGATTTAGTTTAATGAGAGCGATAAAACTCCACGTTGTAGAACTCTTCCCCAACATTTTAATTAATATTTTCAGCTATATATACTTTATGTCCTTTTAATCTACATTTAATGCCTGCCAAGTCCACCAGTTTGTTATTCGTAACATACTGTTATTCAAGTGCTAAAACCACTGTTTTATTTTGGCACCGCTGTTGCAAAACGCAAGAAATCGAAATTTTTAGCTACTACCCAAATCGGAGTCAAAACATGTCAACCCAAGATGCCTCAGTTATTGAAAAAACCAGTGAAGGATTTTCAAAGGGAAAAGTGCTTGAAAACAGGGACAAGGCAAAACTTGCCGTAAAAAGGATCGCCGAGCAGATCGAGGTCGGCATGCTTGAAGAAGATGCCAACCTGATAGTCGTCAACACCTTAAAGGAGATGGGGGCTCAACAGGCTTTTCACAAGCCTTATATCCGTTTTGGCAGCAATACCATAAAGACCTTCGGGGCAGCCTCAGAACCTGGAGTCCGTTTGGGGACTGATGATATCTTTTTTATTGATGTAGGCCCTGTCTGGGATGGTTACGAAGGCGATGCAGGCGATACGTTTGTAACCGGAAACAATCCGGAACTGAAGCGCTGTGCAGATGATGCGAGGCTGATATGCGAATCTGTAGCCAAAATGTGGAAAGACAACCATTCAAACGGCATAGAGCTTTATGAACATGCGCAAAAGATGGCCAAAGAAAAAGGATGGGTATTGAATCTTGATTTGGGTGGACATCGTCTTGGTGAATTTCCAAGCTCAAAACAGTATGAAGGCCCGTTATCCGAAATCCCCTTCCATCCCTCAAGTTACCTCTGGATGGTTGAAATACAGATCCATCACCCAGAACAGGAATTTGGCGCTTTTTATGAAGATATGCTCATATAATTCCACTTTGTAATCAGGATTGATACTTATTTCTGGCTAAACCTCCGAGTAGTCAAAAACTCGGAGGTTTACTGGAAAGGGGGAGTAACAGGTTTTTCGTTATCTGTAACCATTCGTTAACAGTTTTGTGAGGTCTGAGAAAGACGTATCCTTGAATTGCTGTAAAAATCTAAAAAATGGAGGTAAACCCATGTTTAAAAAAGCAAGTATTGGAGCAGTTACAATTGTGGCTGGACTCGCCATGGCTCAATCAGCAAATGCAGAGTTTGTTATCGGTGGTGAAAACGGGTGGCAATTAACAACAGACGGTATTATTGATGTTTTTTCAACATATGCATCCACAAGCCCCATGCCTGGAGGAAGCAGATCCATGAGCCTGCTTAGCGTTGGCGGAACAGAAGGCTCATATGACCAGCGCTTTGGTATTGGAGTCGGCCTGTTACCTTCAGTAATTGCCTTTAATGTCAAGGCCCCTACTGTAAACGGTATTGATTCAAAAGTCAGGATCGGCATATACCCCAACATCCAGAACAATACCGGGGCCACTGGTTCAGTTGGAAACCGTTTTGAAACAAGTCCTAGTGTTGATTTCCGTGAGGTTTTCTTTACTGCCAAGGGTAAATACGGTGAACTGCTCGCAGGGCGCGCACTCAACCTGTTTCAGGGAAAGAACATCCTGAATGACATGACCCTGCTCACATCCGGAACCATCCCAGGCAATGCCTTCCGCGGCGGCACAACCCTGGGCCATATCGGCTACGGATATCTCTACACAAACTTCGGCCCTCAGATCCGTTACACAACACCTGATTTCGGCGGAGTAAAATTCGCGCTTGAAGTGGCTGAACCATACAAAATAAGTGTTGATACAGCCAAGACAAACTCGCCGCGCATTGAGGCCGAACTCTCATATGCATCAAAGTTTGGTGAGACATCTGTACAGGCATGGATGTCCGGCCTTTATCAGACAGCCCCCAGAAGTACAGCCGTCGGTGTTGCCCGCGCCGGTAAAGACAACGAGTCCATTGGTGGTGCATATGGAGTAGTGGTAAATTTCGGCGGTATCAGCCTGATGGGTTCCGGTTATGGCGGTAAGGGACTTGGCATGGTCAGCGCACAGGATGGCGATTTCCTCGGTTCAACATCAACAGACGCAAATGGCAAAGAGCGACTCCACTGGGGCTATCTGGTACAAGCAACGTATCAACTGACGCCAACCTGGAAGCTGGGAGCAAACTACGGACAAACCCGTCAGGAAAAAAATGACAACGAAGTCTATAATGACAAGAATCCGGTTGTTATGAAAAACCAGGAATCAGCCGTGTTTTCAGTAACATACAATCTGAACAAGTTTATCCAGTTTGTTGGCGAATATATTTATGCCCAGAATACATGGCAGGATGGTGCCAAACAGCATTCCAATCAATTTGCACTTGGCACCATGTTTTACTGGTAGCAGACAGCCACTTACAAGAGAGGTTTTATTATGCCTAAATATGTAATTGAACGAGGAATCCCTGGGGCAGGAAATATCTCTCCTGCCGATTTGAAGAGTATTTCGCAAAAGTCAAATCAGGTTTTAAGCGAGCTTGGCCCCGGAATTCAATGGGTTCAAAGCTATGTTACCGATGACAAGATCTACTGCATCTACATAGCTTCTGACAAAGAAACTGTGCTGGAACATGCAAAAAAAGGTGGATTCCCGGCCGATAGCGTATCAGAAGTCCACAGAATCATAGACCCTACAACCGCTGAATAATTAACAGACAAACCCCATACACCTCCTGACCTCCCCCTTTAACGGGGGAGGAGCCCTCTTAATATATCTACTCCCCTAATCTGGGAGTTCAGGGGGAGTGGCTTGGAATTAAAGAAGAAATAACGCATTAGAATCAGGAATCATCTTTTAAATAACCTGCTCAAAGGAGAGCACAAATGACGTTAGCACTTTTGTTATTAATCTGCATGATGTGGGTTCCGGTTGGATTGTTATTCCTGGGACACGGCGAGGCAAAGAGCACCGGTTTTGTAACTGCTGTTGTTGGCACACTGGTTGTTATTGGTGCTATTCTTCAGACAGCCCTGTTTAAAGACCCTTTTACCGGTGGGCTCTTGTTCGTCTTTGGCGTACTTTATCTTCAAACTGCCCATGTCCTGCTTACCGGCATTGAAGATATGCGTACTGTAGGTAACGGCGCACTGGTTGTTGGTATCGTATGTGCCATGTATGCTATCCTCTATTTCACAGGTGGTGGCGTCAAGCCTGATGGAAAAACCATTATTGACGTTGTTCCGTATCTCGGCTTTATGTGCACCACTTTTGTTGTTATCTGCTTTACTGTTACCGGCGTAACATATGGCAAGATTGGCGCAAAAGTTGCTGCATATATGTTCTTGGTACTAAGTTTTACATGCCTTTTTGTTCCAGCCATCGGCTTGATGGGCTACGGAAAACTGCCGTTCTGATCCGCTGAAACCGTTACAACAGTAATCATAAAACACCATTGCTGCAGGCTGTCATTTTCACCTGCAGCAACCTAAAGAGCAGAGTAACATCAATTTGTTGTTGCAGATAAACGGTTGCCTGGTGTAACTCCTTTGTTATTGTAAACGCCACTAAATTAATATCAGGAGAATCTATGAAAAACCATGCCATCGGATTGAAGCAACTTTTAGCCGTATTTATTTCATTGCTGTGCTGCATCGCCTCTTTTACCGCAACAGCATCTGCCGACGACCGTAACTACCTCTGGCAGAGTCGTGAACAGTTTGTGGCCATTGAACATCAAGAGAAGGCAGCAACCAAACCTAACAGTCACCCTGCTGATATTTCCAAAGCATCACTGACAGCACTTCTGTCTTCAGTTGATGTGCGCACCGAAGACAACGGCAAAGCCGAGGCACTTTTTACAACTGAATCACTGGATGCCTTAACGGAGTATCTGCATCCGGCACTGGGCAAGGCTACTTCCGGTGAAGATGTAACCTTTGTAATTATAGGGCTTTACAAATCACTATACGGGTTGGCAAAACGTCCCAGGGTTACTACCGGAAGGATATTTAACCAAGAAGGCAAGCTTAACCTGATCCTGGGACTGGTTTTAAAGGATGTAAATGATCGCGAAGACCGTCGTCTCAATCCATACATACCTGGCAGCAGAGAAAAACCACTTGCCGGAGACTGGAAAATTTTACCCCACGACGGTACAATAACGTTTAATCTGAAGAGAAAAGACTGGATTGTTTTTAATTCTGCACCTGCTGTTACAACCACGCAGCCATCATCTGTATCAGCACCGGAAAAACCCCAGCAACAACCTGCCGGGGCAATAAATCAAGCACCTGCATTACCAGCAACGCCAGTAAATGCAGCACCCAAAACCCCAGCACCTGCAACTGCTCCAGTTGTAGCTGCACCAATAGCACCGTTACAACATAAAACTCCAACAGAAGCACGTAACCCGGCAGAACGTTTGAAGACACTTAACGAATTGAAAAATAGCGGTTTAATCACTGAGGAAGAGTTCCAGGGCAAGCGACGGGAAATATTAAACAGCCTGTAACTGGTTAATTTTATATAAAACAAATTTAAGGGGCCATAATTATGACAACAGAAAACCTGACAGTTCTAGCAAAAATCAGGGCAAAAGCTGGAAAAGAAAAAGATCTACACAGAGCATTAACTGCACTATTGGAGCCAACCAGGGCTGAACAGGGATGCATCAGATACGATCTGCACATTTCAAAGGATGACTCTGCCCTATTCTTCTTTTATGAAATCTGGAAGAGTCGCACTGTGCTGGATGAGCATCTCAATACACCACATTTACAAGCCTTTCTGGCCAAAGCGCCTGAACTGCTTGCAGAAGATTTAGACCTTTCATTCTGGGATGCTGTAAACGGTTAAAAGAGAGCTGTATTAATAAGAGTTGCACCAACAGGCTTCACAGGCTCTTGAACGAGCCTCCTTCATGTGATTGGGGGGAGCAAATCCCCCCGTTTTTTGAAGTTATATTTAGTGATTCGTTGCTGCATGAGTACATACCGCCATTATGTACTCCTTTCGGGCCGGGGTTTAGTATTCAGCCCCGGCTTTATAATTTTTTTTCGCAAAATGCAGGCCTACGCGAAACAAATAATGTTAAAGCGTCCTAGACAAACCCGGTGGAAATGTCATGCTGGTTTTTAGATGTAATTTTAGCAGCAATATCAGCAGTTTTGCCAAAGTATACCGATGAAAGCACCAGAATATCCACACCAGTTGCGGCAAATGCCGCAGCGTTCTGCTCATTTATTCCACCGGCTGCGGAAATCTTGACAGCAGGATTAATCTGCCGGATATCATCCACCAGAACCTTCAGTTGATCTATTGGCAGCTTATCCAGTTGAATAACATCAACCCCGGTCAGGGCAAGTCTCTTTGCCTCGTCCGGCGTCTCTGCTTCAACGATCAGCTTTGTCTCCACGGTTCCCTGTTTAATCCGTGAAATATCCTTCAGGAAAGCATCAAGCCCCCCCATAAACGCAGTATGCTGTTTGAACACCAGTACGGTTTCCGAAAGACCAAGACGGTGAGGCAGGGCACCACCCGCGCAGATCGCCTTAATGGCAATCTTTTTGGTGCCAGGAAACGACTTGCGGGTGGTCATTACAGCTATAAAAGGGTTTATCTCTCGCGCAGCAGTTACAATTTTTGCGGTTCTGGTAGCAATTCCGGAGCCATACTCCAACAGGTTGACCGCCACTTTCCAGCCAGCGTGCAGAGCCTGGGCCGTACCTTCCGCGCTGAGAATATCCTGATCGGACGGGACAGTTGTTCCGCTTGGGATATTGTGAGTAATCAGGCAACCACATTTTTCGAGCAGACGGGCTGCCTCCTCTGTGCAGCAAAGCGTGGTTTTGTGACGGGTGGTGAAACATATCTTGCCAGGCTGTTGACCGATCCCTAGCAGATGGGTGGTCAGATCGCCAAAAGGTAAATCTTCTTCAAGATAACGTTCAATCTCGCTATCTAGTAAACAATTAATCATATATGGTAATCCTCTCTTTTGATCTTCTTGCAAAAGCAGAATCTGAACAGCCCGGTTCAAGCAAGGCAAAATTGGCGGTTTTATTAGGCCTCGCGAAGTAAAGATGTCATTCCCGAGAGTGGTAATCAGGAATCTGGATTCCCGATAAAATCATTCGGGAATGACAGACTTTTTTACAAGCTCTGCCGATTACGCCGAGTAGTTACCGATATTTTTAAGTTTTCTGTAAAGCGTATTCCGTCCTATACCCATAACCCTGGCAGCCGCCGCAACATTACCGCTTGTCTTGTCAAGAACAGCCAGAATATGTTTAGCTTCTATTTCTGTCAACAAGCCATCCTTATTATTTTTTAGCGCCGCCGGTTCACAACTGATTTCAAGGCATCCAAACGGCCCTGCCTGTTCCATAAAATCTTCAGAAAGTTCATCAAGCGTAATCAGATTTCTCTCGTCCGCCAATGCAACTGCTGTCCTTAAGATATTATGCATCTGACGGATATTGCCAGGCCAGGGATGTCGTTCAAATATGCGTATTACATCGGGATGCAGGGTAATATTTCGATCACCGCCACTGATATCCCGAAGAATCTTTTCTGCAAGCAGGATTTTGTCCTCTCGTTCTCTCAAATTGGGAAGCGTCAGCAAAAGTCCGTTAAGACGATAGTACAAATCTTCACGAAAACTGCCAGCAGACACGGCATCCCTTACCTTGCGATTAGTGGCACACAGTATAGACAAATCTATATGATAGCTGGTGTTGCCTCCAAGCGGAGTAACTGTTCGGTCTTGCAACACTCGCAACAGTCGTGCCTGAAGATGGAGCGGCATCTCGCCAATCTCATCAAGAAAAAGTGTTCCCTTGTCTGCCTCACGTATCTTGCCAATATGTCCTTTACGTTTAGCTCCTGTAAAGGCCCCTTCCTGATATCCAAACAGCTCAGATTCAATCAGCCCTTCAGGAACCGACGCACAGTTGATCGGAATGAACGGTCCATCACGACGCGGACCTGCATTATGCAAGGCATGAGCCAATAGTTCCTTTCCAGTACCGGATTCTCCTTCAATCATAATCGGGATATCATGCCCTGCAACCCTGATTGCCTTTGCAATCAATCCCCTCATCCTGGTATCACCCAGTTCCAGCTCTTCCGGCAGGATTTCCCTGTTTTTTGCAGATGGCAACAGCCTTATAACTTCTCTCGTAGGAGAACAGATCGGCAGTAAGGTTGATGGAGAAATTGCAGCTCCAGACCTGACACGGCAAAAAAATTCTGTTCCAGAGAAAAGTGTCAATTTAAGAACATGATGCGGATTGTATCGAATCTGATCCAGCAGCCTTGCCAGTGACAACCTGAAAAGCGAATTGAATGTCTGGCTATCCATCCGAAATCTGTCCGAACCCAACTGCAGGAGGGCGCTACGATTAGCCGCTATAAAACGTCCGTCAGGAGAGAAAACCGCAATTCCCTCATACAATGTACCGAGATATTCTGGCCTGAGATGAAAATTGATAACAATAT
>DYNH01000150.1 GCA_020721175.1 Trichlorobacter lovleyi
ATGGATTTTATTATGTGCAAGGCAGATCAGAAGATGTTTAACAACTTTAATATCTCTGTAGGGCTTACTGAAAAATTCATGCAGGCTGTTGAGCATGATGAAGAGTATGACCTGCTTAACCCCCGTGACAAGAGTAAAATGGGTTCCATGAACGCCCGAAAGGTCTATCAGCGTATCGTAAAGCAGGCATGGGAAAATGGAGAACCAGGAATTATTTTTCTTGATCGTCTTAATCGTGACAATCCGACTCCCCACGTAGGTGAGATTGAATCAACCAACCCATGCGGAGAACAGCCGTTGCTTCCATATGAATCATGCAATCTGGGTTCAATCAATCTGGGCAGATTTGTAAAAGACAGCATCATTGACTGGAATCGTCTCAGGGATGTTGTGAATAATACAGTCCACTTTCTTGACAATGTAATTGAAGCAAATAAATATCCTCTGCAGCAGATTCACGATATGACCCATGCCAACCGGAAGATTGGACTTGGTGTAATGGGATGGGCTGACATGCTGATATATATGGGAATCCCCTACAACTCGGACGAAGCAATCAAGCTTGGTAAAAAGGTAATGCAGTTTATAAATGATGAAGGCCATAAGGCCTCGCGCTTTCTGGGGAAGCAACGAGGTTCATTCCCCAATTTTACAGGGTCTGTCTATGATACAAAAAATGCGCAACCACAGCGTAATTCAACAGTAACAACTATAGCTCCCACCGGAACAATATCAATGATAGCAAACGTATCATCAGGTGTAGAGCCACTTTTTGCTGTTTCATATGTCAAAAATGTCATGGATGGAACAAAACTGGTAGAGGTTAATCCCACCTTTGAAAAGATTGCCAGAGAACGCGGTTTCTATTCGCCTGAACTGATGGAAAAAATTGCAGAACACGGTACAGTACAAGGCATTGATGAGGTGCCTGCTGATATCCGGCGAATTTTTGTTACTGCCCATGATATTACCCCGGAAGATCATATCCAGATGCAGGCAGCTTTTCAGCTTTATACCGATAATGCTGTATCAAAGACCGTAAATTTTCCCAACTCTGCCACAATTGAAGATGTAGAAAAGGTTTACATGCTGGCTTACAAGACAGGTTGCAAGGGAGTGACCATTTACAGGGACGGGTCACGTGACGAGCAGGTACTCTCAACAGGCAAGCAGGAGGACAAAAAGTCAATATCTTCTCTTCAGAAAGAGGAAGATAAACATGCCATAAAACGGGAGCGCCCAAAAGCCCTGAAAGGTTGGACCTATCAGATGCAGACCGGTTGTGGTCCACTATATGTTACAGTAAATGAAGACAAAAATGGTCTTTTCGAACTTTTCACAACAATGGGCAAGGCAGGAGGATGTGCTGCCTCTCAATCAGAGGCGATCGGCCGGATGGTTTCACTGGCCTGGCGTAGCGGTGTTCAAGCCAGGCAGGTTGTAAAGCAACTTCTGGGCATATCCTGTCACTGTCCATCGGGCTACGGTGAAAACCGGATACTTTCCTGTGCCGACGCAGTAGCCAAGGCAATACAGGGCCATATGCTGGAAAATGGTTATGACATGAATGCCGAAGAAACCAAACATGAGCGTGGGGCCTGCCCTGAGTGTGGTGGTATCGTAGAACACGAAGGTGGCTGTATGGTATGCCATGTCTGCGGCTATTCGGAATGCACCTGATGCTTGAGCATTTTGTGAAAGTCCTTTATATGAGTTACATTTCATTTCAGCCAGATATATCTGAACCAGGATTTTTACTCAGCTAAATTATCTTTAATAACAACCAAGGAGCGGGCTATGACGTATCAGACATTGATTGTAGAAGTTTTGGAAGCTGTAGCTACTATTACTGTTAATCGTCCGGCAGCCATGAACGCAATGACTGTAACGACTTTGCAGGAGTTAGGGATGGCGGTCAGTGAGCTTTCAACAGCTTCAGATGTGCGTGCCGTCATTATTACAGGGGCTGGAGAAAAGGCTTTTATAGCAGGTGGAGATATTTCCCAGTTGCGGGATATGAACCCTGGTGATGCAAGATCACTGTCTTTGCTGGCCCAAGGGGTATTCAACTCAATTGAACATAGCCCTAAACCTTTTATTGCAGCCGTGAATGGTTATGCCTTGGGAGGTGGATGCGAGCTTGCCATGAGCTGTGATGTAAGAATAGCGTCTGATAAGGCCAGATTTGGTCAACCTGAAGTCAATATAGGTATATTGCCGGGTTTTGGCGGTTCTCAAAGATTACCACGTCTGGTTGGAAAAGGCAGGGCATTGGAGATGATCCTGACAGGTGATATGATTGATGCTGATGAGGCGTTAAGGATCGGTCTGGTAAATAGAGTGGTGCAACAAGCTGAACTTATGGCCGTTGCAAGGGCTCTTGCATTGAAGATTTCCTCCAGAAGCCAGTCGGCTGTCAGTCTGTGTAAAGAACTGGTAATCAATGGAATGGAGATGGATATTGAGCGGGCTTTCAGATACGAAGCTGATCTTTTTGCCCTGAGTTTTACCACTTCAGATCAAAAGGAAGGTATGACAGCATTTCTTGAAAAGCGGCCTCCTGTCTTTAAATAATCAACTTATGCCCTTTAGCTGTTAATTCTTCATGTTGTAAAGCACAAAGGCAAACAGCCCATTTGAATGTATCCGGTACGCAAGGGGCTTGATAGGATTTTTTTACAATGCAAGAAATTTTAAAAGCTAATCTATTGCCATGACCAGAGTACAGATTGATAGATCTGGCACTCTGAATATTACGGCGGAAGAACTTGCAAGGGCTGGATTTTTTCCGGGTGATAATTTGAGTCTGGAAACTGCTGATAACTCCATCATACTGCGCAAGCTGGAACCAGAAGCTGTTGATTCAGTTAGACAGGCTATTTCACGCAAGAATTTGCAGACAAGTATTCGCTTTATAAAAGGTATAGGCCCGAAGCTTTCAGAACTACTATCAAAACGTGATATCAACACTGTTGAGGATGCGCTGTTTTGTCTGCCTAACCGCTATGAAGATCGCCGTCAGCTTACCCCTGTCAGTCAGTTGAAGGCGGGTTTAACACAGGTATTCTACGGAAGAGTGGTGTCTGTTGAAAGTGCCACCACCAAGGGCGGGCGCACGGTTTTTGAGGTAATTGTACAAGATGAAAGCGGCAGTATTGCGCTTAAATGGTTTAAGGCTAACTACGTCTGGATGAAGCGTATCTGGCAGACCGGACGCCGTGGAATCTTTACCGGTGATATAAGTGTTTTCGGTTCTCAGAGAGAGGTTCATCATCCCGATGTTGACTGGCTTCAACCGGAGGAAGATGCAGCAACATTCATGACGTCAGACTCTAACGATTTTGGGTGTATTGTTCCGATTTATCCATTAACTGAAGGTCTGCATCAAAAAGGAATGCGCAAGGTGATTCGCCAGGTTATGGATGAATTTCTGCCTGATATTGAAAATATCCTGCCTGACCGTATTTTGTCTTTATTTAAATATCTGCCATTACAACAGGCGGTTAAGCAGGTACATCTGCCGCCGGCAGATATGAATCTATCGGAACTTAACAGTGGTAACACTTTACAACACCATTCCCTGGCCTTTGATGAATTCTTTTTCTGGGAGCTTGGTCTGGCATTAAAAAAACAGGGTATAGCATTAGAAGAGGGTATAGCCTTTAAGGTTAGTCATCGCTATACCAAAGAATTGGTAAAATTGCTCCCTTTTAAGTTAACTGCTGCCCAGCGCAGGGTATTAACCGAAATCAAGGCCGACATGATGGCTCCCCATCCAATGCATCGTCTGGTTCAGGGTGATGTAGGCAGCGGTAAGACCATTGTTGCACTTATGGCAGCCCTGGTGGCTGTAGAAAACGGTTATCAGGTGGCTATTATGGCACCTACCGAAATACTGGCCGAGCAACACTGGCACACTGTTCATAACTGGTGCGAAAAACTGGGAATCAGTGTTGTGCTGTTGACATCAGGAATGAAAGGCAATTCCAGGAAAGAGTTAATGCAGCAGGTCGCTAACGGGCGGGCTTCCATTGTGATAGGCACACATGCTGTAATCCAGGAAAAGGTTGAATTCAGCCGTTTGGGTCTTGGAATCGTGGATGAACAGCATCGCTTTGGAGTGATGCAGCGGGGTATTCTCAAGAAAAAAGGAACTAATCCTGATATCCTGGTTATGACCGCCACACCGATTCCGCGCACACTGTCAATGACCCTGTTTGGAGACCTTTCCCTATCGGTGATCGATGAACTGCCACCAGGTAGAACGCCTGTTATTACAAAGATTTATTATGAATCACGCAGGAAACATGTTTATGATTTGATTCGTCGTGAAGTTGCACAGGGGCGTCAGTCCTACGTTATTTACCCTCTTGTTGATGAGTCGGAAAAATCGGATATGAAGGCAGCAATCCAGATGGCCGAACATCTACAAACTGAAATTTTTCAAGGACTTAGACTGGGGTTATTGCATGGAAGGATGAAACCTGATGAAAAAGAAGCGGTAATGGGGTCTTTTAAAAATCGTGAACTTGATATTCTGGTTGCAACAACAGTGATTGAGGTTGGCATTGATGTTCCAAATGCAACAATTATGGTTATTGAACATGCTGAACGTTTTGGCCTTTCCCAACTGCATCAGTTGCGAGGTAGGGTAGGGCGGGACATTCATCAATCTTACTGCATTCTTTTAACATCAGGAAAACTTTCTGAAGATGGAGAAAAGCGTCTTAAGGTGATGGAGTCCACTACTGACGGTTTCAAAATTGCAGAGGCAGATCTGGAGATCCGTGGTCCAGGTGATTTTCTGGGCACCAGGCAATCAGGTATGCCGGATTTCAGGGTAGCCAGTATCTTGAGGGACGGGGTCATACTTGAACAGGCCAGGTCTGTAGCAACCGATATCTTAAGACTTGATCAGGAGCTAAAGGGTTCGGAGAATCAAAGGATAAAAAATGAACTGGTTCGCCGTTGGGGAACCAGGCTGGAACTGGCAGGTATTGCCTAAAATTCACATAATTGATGCGTTCGCAAAAGCTCAAAAACCATCTGTTTTTAGCCTCGCAACATACTGATATTACTGAAGCTCAAAAACTCAAAATCGAAAATTTGCGAGGGCATCATAATTTAAAGGATGAGGGAATTTTTAATGTCTGAATTCAAGAATGTAACTGTTTTACGCGAGGCCAACATCTATTTTAACGGTGCTGTGGCAAGCCATTCGATACTGTTTTCTGATGGCACCAAAAAGACACTTGGTGTGATGCAACCTGGTGAATACACCTTTAACACAGGTGCAGCAGAACTGATGGAGATTCTTGGCGGTGAACTGGATTTGCAACTTGCAGGAGAGACTGTCTGGCGCAAGATTTGCGCTGGTCAGTCATTTGAGGTTGCGGCCAACTCTTCATTTACAATGAAAGTACAAAGTGTTACTGATTATTGCTGTTCTTTTCTTGAATAATTTTTTATGTTTTCTTGTTAAAATTTGCCGTAATTATTCATACTACAGGTATGAGAACTTGGTATATCAGTAAGTTCCAGGTCCCTAAGCCGGACAAGCCGGAACCAAACAAGAAAAGCAGAGACGATTTCACACG
>DYNH01000151.1:0-4066 GCA_020721175.1 Trichlorobacter lovleyi
CAGCCGCTGTTTATAGGGCTTATGTAAGCAGGGTTGTTCAGTGATTCCTGCTGCCTGTTCCGCCCAGAGTTGCTTCAAAACCGTCAGAAAAGCAGCATACCCAGCCTCCCCGCCACGATGGGGAACAACCCTGCCCAACGCCAGCCACTCCTTGAACAGCTCCCGCTGCCGCCGATGCACCTCAATCCGCATTTCTTCATCAAGACGGGCATACAGCTCGCACAGCAAGGTCCGTTGCACCTGATTAAGCCCGGTGAGCAATGCCAGCGTCTTCTCATTGTACATAGCCTAGTACGCCATGCTGGCGATGTTCTGCAGACCGCCAGACGGGATCAGAGACAGATGTAGGGCAGTTCGTCTGTACATAAAAGCACACTCCATCAAACATTCATCGTTAAGCATGTTTGCATTCAGTAAACTCTCGATTTATATATACCAGCGTTCACTGCTCACGCAAGCAGCAGGAACATGTTTATGATCACCAGGAGGTCAGGATGTTTGAAGCGATTTACGACAAACCGGTCAAGCAAGGCGAAGAGCCACCATTCCAGCTGCCCGCTTGGATAGCAACTGCCCCCTTTGAAGAATTTCTGGGAATGACTGTTGAAAGCGCTGAGGGCGGCAAGGCGGTTCTAACGATGCCGTTTAAAGCGGCACTCTGTCAGGGCAAGGGTCTGATGCATGGCGGGGCTGTGGTTTCCCTGGCCGATACCGCTCTGGCAATGGCAATCAAGAGCTTGCTGCCCGCAGGCAGCGATTTTGTCACCACCAAGCTGGGACTGGAGTTTCATGCGCCGATACGCTGGGGAACCGTTCGTGCCGAGGCACGGGTAATTCAACAAGACGAGCGAGATATCGAGGGCGTAACAGAACTGCTGACCGAAGAAGGGGTTAAGGCAGCTACCTTCCGGGCCACCTTCAGAATCAGACCGTCCCGATTATAAGCTGAGTCCAAGCCGCTTCATCTTTTCAACCAGCGTGGTTCTGTTTAGTCCCAACAGGGTTGCTGCCCTGGCCTTAACCCCACCGGACATCTGCAATGCCTTGGTGATCAGTTTACGTTCAAGCCCTTCAATGGAAGCCGGCATATCAATCCCCTCAGGGGACAGGTCAAAACAGACCCCTTTGGGATGTCCCGCCACCTCGGTAATCTCGACCGGCAAGTCATCGGGACCAATGGTATCCTGTTCATTCAGGGCCACCAGGCGTTCCACTACATTTTCCAGTTCTCGCACATTACCTGGCCAGCGATACCGTTCAAGGGCATCCAGGGCAGGCTTACTCAAGATCATCAGCTGCCGCCCCATCAGGTGACAGTACTTGTCCAGAAAGTGACTTACCAGCGGCAGCAGGTCTTCTCTCCGCTCCCGCAAGGGAGGCAGGTTCAGCGGTATCACGTTCAGACGGTAGTAAAGATCCTCACGAAAACTGGCCTGGCGTACCTGTTCCTCCAGATCTGAGTTGGTGGCAGAAATCACCCGCACATCCAGCTTGATCGGCTTGGTGGAACCAACCCGTTCTACCTCCTGTTCCTGCAACACCCGTAACAGTTTTGACTGAAGATGCATCGGCATGCTGCCAATCTCATCGAGAAAAATTGTGCCGTGATTGGCAGCCTCAAACTTGCCGATTTTATCTCGCACAGCACCGGTAAAAGCCCCTCGAACATAACCGAACAGCTCGCTCTCAAGCAGTGTTTCCGGGATGGCACCACAGTTGACCGCTACAAAGGCATGCCCCTTGCGACGGCCATTATGATGTAAGGCACGGGCCACCAATTCTTTACCGGTGCCTGATTCACCAAAGATCAACACCGTCGAATCAGTCTTGACTATCCGCTGCATCCGCTCAAAAAGCCGCTGCATGGCTGAAGAACCACCAATAATACTGCTGAACTGAAAGCGTTCCTGCAACTGCTTGCGCAGATAGACGTTTTCCGATAAGAGCCGCTGTTTCTCGCGGGCCTTGGCGATCACCAGTTTCAGTTCTTCAAAATTGACCGGTTTGGTGATGTAGTCAAAGGCCCCGTCCTTCATAGCCTGCACTGCTGTCTCAGCCGAAGCATGACCGGTGATTACCACCACCTCAAGCTCGGGAGCCACCTGCCTGATTTCCCGCAAGATCTCAATACCGTTTTTATCCGGCAGAAACAGGTCAACCAGCACCAGATCAGCCTGGCCATCACGCACCAGCGCAATCCCTTGTGCCCCGTTGGCTGCGGAAAGCGTTGCGAATCCGGCCTTTTTCAGCAGCAGCTCCATCACCTGCCTGCCAGACTCGTCATCATCAATCACCAGAATTCGTAACTGTTCAGTCATATATCCACCTGAATCACTATTGACAGGGTTTTAAAGGAAGTCACTATGGCACACTCTTTTAACCTGCTGCAATGATTTCATGCCGTACAAAATACTACTATGCCCATCTTGAAACGTGGTATAGGGAGTAAATATGAGTGAACAGCCCGCACAACCACAGGAAAACAAACCGGACGGCCAGCGTTTTTATCATGCCCAGACCGGCTACCAACTGATCTTGAGCCTTTCACAGGATGAGATGGAGTGCCGTGCCCACCTTGAAGTAAAATCAGATGGTTCTCCCCCGACACTGGACGAACTCAAGGGATATCTGGCTGCCGACGGCATTTCCATCGGCATTGACGATGATGCGCTCCCCCGCCTGCTTGCCGAGGCACCGCCGGGAAAGAGCGCCAACGGACTGATGGCCTCCGGCATCCTTCCCCTGCGGGGTGATGACGGAAGTCTTGCATACAGCTTTGTTTCCCTTGAGCCTCCTCCAGTCCAGTCGTCTGCCGATGATGACGATGCTGAAAAACGCCAGGTTGATTTCCGGGTTGTGCAACAGTTTATCAACGTAGAGCCGGAGCAGGAAATCGGTCGAATCCTGCCCCCCACAGCCGGCACTCCCGGAAAAACGGTCCGTGGCAAACCGGTACCCGCAGAAGCGGGTAAGCCGTTGCTGCTCAAGTTGGGGCAGAACGTCTACTCCGGAGGAAACGAAGGAGAACTGCTCTTTGCCGAGGTACACGGACGGGTAAAACGTGAAGGTGAAACCATTCATGTGGTTGAAGAATATGTGGTGGACGGCAATGTTGATTTCAGTGTTGGCAATATTCGTTTTAACGGCTTTGTTGAGGTGCATGGCGATGTCCTGGACGGTTTTCAGGTCAGTGCCAGCAAGGGGCTGAAGATTACCGGCAACGTAGGCGCCTGCCGCCTGATTTCTCACGGCAACATTGAATTTTGCGGCATGGATGGTCAAGGCAAAGGCAGCATCCTCTGCAACGGCACCATCACTGCACACTTTATCCATGACAGCACTATCGAGTGCTGGGACAACATGCTGGTTGACGTTGAACTGCGTAACTGCAGTATCCACTGCCGTGGCAGCCTCAGCACAGGAATGCTGTCAGGCGGTGACTGTGTTACCCTCTCCGGCCTTGAGGCAAAGAAACTGGGTGCGCCATCTGCAGTCAAGACGGTTATCCATTGCGGTGTTGACTACCATGACCTGGATCGAATGCACATCCTGCTGGAGCAACTTGATGAGCTGCAACAGAAGATAGCCCGGACAAAAGAGCTGGTAGCCCTGAACCTTCTGATGGTTGAAAAGCAAAAACTGGCAGCAGCTATTGTCGAGGTCCGTTCCCGCCGTCCGGCTGGATCAAACCCTAAAATCAATGTTAAAGACCGTATTTTTGAAGGGGTTACCATCTATCTGGGCAATGCGGTTGAGGAATTTACCCTTGAGGAGTCAGGCCCGATCAGCCTGATCGAAAACAGCCGTGAGGGAGGTCTGCGCAAGCTTTCTCTCAGCAGCATGGAGGTTACGGCCGCCGAACTGGAAAAAGCCTGGCTTGAACGGGATGAACAGGAACAGCAGGAACGTCTCAAGCGGGAAACAGCTGAACGGGAAGCAGCTGCAGAACAGCAGCAGGAATCAACAGCTGAATCAGAAGCTGAAGAATCAGCCGATACACCAGAACGTACTGAAGAGGTCGCACGTGGTTAAACAAACTATTGTAAAGCAGGTTTTTGTCGGGGCA
>DYNH01000151.1:4166-5594 GCA_020721175.1 Trichlorobacter lovleyi
GCACCAGTTCAATCCCCGCTGCCAGGCCACACTGGCGGACATTACCGACAAAAGGCTGGTCTGACAGCCGCACTAGCCAGGAAGCCAACTGTTCTGCCCGCTGTTGCACCGCATTCAGCAGGTGATTTTCCTCAAAGAGCCCCAGACTTCGCAGTGCAACAGCACAGGCCAGTGGATTGCCGGTAAAGGTGTGGCCGTGGAAGAAGGTCTTCAGCTCGGCATAATTTCCTAAAAAAGCCTGATAGATATCCTCCGTTGCCAAGGTAGCGGCCAGCGGCAGGTATCCGGCGCAGAGTCCCTTTGAAATAGCCATGATATCAGGCTGCACCCCTTCATGTTCAACAGCGAACATGGCGCCGGTACGACCGAACCCGGTGGCCACCTCATCGGTGATCAGCAACACACCATAGCGATAACACAGCTGTCGTACCCCCTGCAGATACCCTGCCGGATGCACCAGCATCCCGCCGGCCCCTTGCAGCAGAGGCTCAATCACCATTCCGGCCAGCTGCTCCTGATGCACGGCCATCAACCGTTCCAGTTCACCCAAGCAGGCCATGCCACAGGTCAAGGCATCAGTTTTATCTAAAGGACAACGGTAACAGTACGGTGACGGAGCCTCAATAGTTGAAAACAGCAGCGGACCAAAGGTGGCATGATAGATTGGAATGCCCCCCACACTCATGGAGCCGATGGTATCGCCGTGATAGGCATGCTGCAGCCGGATAAAACGGCTACGCTGCGGCTGTCCCCGATGGCAGTGATACTGGTAGGCCATTTTCAGGCCCACCTCCACCGCTGTCGAACCGTTATCTGAATAGAATACCTTACTCAAACCTGCAGGGGCTATCTCCACCAGTTGTTTTGCCAGCAGAATAGACTGTTCACTCGCCAATCCCAACAAGGTTGAATGTTCAAGTTTCATGGCCTGGTCCGCCAAGGCCTTGTTCAGCGCCGGATGACTGTGGCCATGCACATTGGTCCACATGGAAGCAACACCGTCAATATAGCGCTTGCCATCGGAATCAATCAGCCAGCTTCCCTCACCTTGTACAATCACAACCGGATCGTCAGCAAGCCAGTCCTGCATCTGGGTAAAGGGGTGCCAGACGTACTGTTTGTCCCAGCTTTGCAACTGGGCGGTGGTATGAGTCATAATAAATCTATCCTTGTTTCTCAACGTGTAGTAAAGACCCGGTGTACCTGCTGCACTGTACGATATGCATCACGCATCCTGCAAGTTGCTGTCTCTTCATACAAGAAAATGGATACGATGCAAAAACCACAAGCATCTTCTCTTGACGATTTAACTATAGATTGGGTATAGTCACCAAAATTTGCCAGAGTGGTGAAATGGTAGACACAGCAGACTCAAAATCTGCCGAGGGCAACCTCATGCCGGTTCGAGTCCGGCCTCTGGTACCATAA
>DYNH01000152.1 GCA_020721175.1 Trichlorobacter lovleyi
TGCTATCAAGGCGCGAGGCCGTAAGCGGCTTGCTGCGCAACAAAACGAGGCTAACTCCTGATGTTGAGAATTTTCAAGAGCCCCGAGGCAGAAAACGACCTTGAAGAAATCTGGTTGTACACTGCCCAAGACAACCCTGACTGTGCGGACAAACTCCTTGATGACATTGAGGAAACAAGCCTGAAACTCGCACAGTTACCGGATATGGGGAGAAACCGGGATGAACTGCATCTTGATTTGCAAAGTTTCCCAGTAGGCATGTACCTGATTTTTTATATTCCGATTAGCGACGGCATTACTATTGTCAGGGTACTGCATGGCATGAGGGATATCGACTCTTTCTTTTAATAAGTTAAATCAAAATGTTGTGAAACTTTTTCAATGGTGAAGCTGCTGGTAAGTCTACAGGCAGTGTGCTGGAGTGCAAAGAGCCCTTTTTCCCAATATGCCTCTGCTTTTGGTACTACTTTCAGCCACTCAACACGAACAATATATTCGGAAAGTCGATGTCCTCTGAGTTTTGATTCATTTTGGGAGATTGCAGTGGAGCATCAAGTATTGAAATATCCTGATCATCTATATTGACCTTGAAATCCTTTACAGGCATTGCGCCATCCTTAACTACACCGACTCCGACATATCCAGTTTTTGGGATATTGACAAATACACGTGAACCTGGGAAAAGGAGTTTAAGGGTTTGGCTGTACCATTTGCCTTGTCCTCCCGAAACAAAACCATATTTTCGGCAATCCTCCCAATTCCTATGATCTCCTTCACCGAGGCCGATATAAAAATCACGTCCGTTCCAAGGCTCTCCACCTTTTTTGACTTTTGATTGCGAAACTCGAAAATACCTGGCCGCCAGCCATGACTGTTTCTGATTTGCAGTGGAATTACGATTTGCCCTTTGCTGGACAGAGTAGTTTCCATTGCGTATCCCTCCAAGTAAGATGCAGTAAGTTTATAGTGGCATCAAATACCGATAGTTTGCAAGCTGATTACTGCCACAACACAATAACGTGGCTGCTGATCAATCAGCCCCCCTGACATACTGCTTTGGTCTCAACGGTCATATGGTTGGCATGATTGAGAACGCCTCCTAGTCATCTATTTTTATTACGACCATGCCGGTATTTCAGCATGCCGCAGATGACGAAAATTTCTACTCCCTACATTTTAGCTATATGCTCCCGGATACGCTCAATTCTGGCTATTGTTTCATCAATCCCCAATGTCATCACAATGTCACCGATACCTGGCGCCTGTGTGCCGCCAGACAGGGCGATCCTGACCGGTTGCCCTACCTGTGGCATCTTCCAGCCATTTGTCTTGCAAAGCTGCTTGAATAAACCATCCACATCTGCTGCACAAGCAGGCTTGACATCCTTAAGCGCAAGCACAACTGATTCATATACTGATGCCAGATGTGCCTTTTCAAACTTTTTCAGTGCTGCTTGATCATATAAAACAGGGGACTGATAGTAAAACAGGGCTCGATCAGCCATCTCCTCCAGTGTCTGCGCCCGCTCCTGAAGAGTAGCAACCACTGTAGCCAGAGCAGGAACAACTGTGCTTACCACACCACGCTTTTCCAGATGGGGTTTCAGCAACTCTGCCAGTCTTAATGGATCCGCATGTTTTATGTAATGGGCATTTAGCCAGTTTAGCTTATCAGGATTAAAGACCGATGGAGATCGGCCAACATTGGCAATATCAAACTTGGTAATCATCTCCTCAACGGAAAATATCTCATCATCTCCGTGGCTCCAACCAAGCCTGACCAGATAGTTATTCAGTGCCTCCGGCAGGTAGCCCATGTCACGGTAGGCCATTACGCTGGTAGCGCCGTGCCGTTTGGAAAGCCGCGTCTTGTCGCTACCCAGAATCATCGGCACATGGGCAAATACAGGCACCGGATAACCCATCGCATCATACAGTTGAATCTGTCGCGGGGTATTGTTTACATGGTCATCACCCCGTATTACATGAGAAATACGCATTAATGCGTCATCAATCACCACGCAGAAGTTATAGGTGGGAGTACCGTCAGTACGCTGGATGATCAGATCGTCCAGCTCGGCATTTGGAAAGGATATCCGGCCCTTAATCAGATCCTCAAAGGCAGTTTCCCCCACTTCCGGAGCCTTGAAACGGATCACATGAGGTCTATCCAAAGACTGTTCCTGGCAATTCCGGCAGGTGCCATCGTACTTGGGCTTGCGCCCTTCAGCCAGGGCCACATTCCTCTTGGCCTCCAGTTCCTCCTGACTGCACCAGCAACGATAGGCCTTACCCTGTTCAAGCAACATTTGTACATGTTGCTTATAAAGAGGAAAGTTATCGGACTGGTAAAATGGCCCTTCATCACATTCCAGACCTAGCCAGGCCATCCCCTGAAGGATCGCATCAACTGACTCATGTGTAGAACGCTCTGTATCTGTATCCTCAATCCTTAAAATAAAGGTACCGCCTGAATGTCTGGCATAGAGCCAGTTAAAAAGGGCCGTGCGGGCCCCCCCAACATGCAGATAGCCGGTTGGGGAAGGGGCAAACCGGACACGCAATTTTGACATGCTCTGTTTCTCACTTTCCTGATTCATAAAAAGGGGACAGAATTATTTTGTTGCTTTTGGCCGACCTTGACCGCGAAATTCTACCCGTTTTTTTGTCTTCTGCTCTATTTCATCTACAAATCTTCTGCTACCTGTCAGCTATCACCGTTGAAGAGACTGGCTTATCTGTTTCCACTCACCTTCTGGTATATCACCCGAGGCTCTTTCAAAAAGATTGTCATCCCCGAAGGGCTTTATCGGGGATCCAGTCTTTTCAGTCAGTTAAAATCTGGATTTCGGCTTAAAACCTGTGCAGAAAAGAAACAATTCGGGTTTTTGAAAGAAGCTGTCACTTCTTGTTTTTCTTGCTGTTTTTTGTTTCAGCAGATTTTTTCTTGTTTTCCTTACCCTGATTACGTGGTTCAATGGCGATCATCGGGTTTGCGGCAGATACTGTGACGGTTGCTGTAGACTCTGCCAGCTCTTTTTCAAGCTCCCTTACAGTTCCATCAAAAGATGACTTGCCGCCTGGCTTGATCTCCTTAATTTCAGTTGGCAGGCCAATCCTGTCAAGAATAGCTATAAAAGGATCCGGATCAAGCTCTTCAACATTAACCATCTTTTTTGTATCCCATTCGCCAGAGGCCACCAGCATGGCGGCTGCAACAGGCGGAACACCGGCAGTGTAACTTATCCCCTGGGATTCAATCTCTTCATAGCATTTTTTATGGTCTGAAACCTGATAGATCAACACCTCACGCTTTTTACCGTTCTTCCAGCCCTTAACAAAATTGCCGATACAGGTGTTGCCTGTATAGCCTGGCGCCAGTGTCATCGGATCAGGCAGCAGTGCCTTGACCACCTTGAGTGGCACCACCTCTTGACCAGTAGTAAGGGTTACAGGCAGGTGAGAGAGGAAACCAAGTGTGCGTAATACCGTAAATACGTTGATGTAGTGATCTCCAAACCCCATCCAGAAACGGATGCTGTTTGCATCAATATTTTTTGACAATGAATGCAGCTCATCATGGCCGTTAAGATACACAGGCTGTTTTCCAACTACAGGGAAGTCGTAGACCCTTTTGACAGAGTGGGTGGGATACTCCTTCCACTGACGATCGATCCATGTCCATACCTTGACGAATTCACGGAAATTGATCTCCGGATCAAAGTTGGTTGAAAAATATTTTCCATGACTTCCAGCATTTACATCCAGGATGTCAATCGTATCAATCTTGTCAAAGTAATGCTTTACCGCCAGGGCGCAATAGGCATTTACAACACCTGGGTCAAATCCTGCACCCAGGATTGCGGTAACCCCCTTTTCATCACAGCGATCTTTTCTCAGCCATTCGTAATTTGCATACCAGGGCGGCTGCTCGCAGACCTTGTCCGGCTCTTCATGGATAGCGGTATCTATATAGGCAGCGCCGGTCTCAATACATGCCTCAAGCACAGACATGTTGATAAAAGAGGCTCCAAGATTTATGACTATTCCGGATTTGGTCTTCTTGATCAGTTTTACAACAGATGGAATATCCATCGCATCAAGCTGCTCAGAAAAGAGCTTGCCTTCCGGATTTTTCAGATGCCCTTTCCTGTTAACACTCTCGATAATCTCGTCACATTTTGTTTTGGTGCGTGAAGCGATACAGATATCACCCAGGATATCATTGTTCATTGCTGCCTTGTGAGCCGCAACATGGGCTACTCCGCCGGCTCCGATAATCATCAGGTTTTTCTTCTTCATGGATGCTTGTTCCTCCTCAGGATAGGCTGTTTATATAATCTTCATAACTGAAACTGCGTACAGTCTCCACTGTTCCGCCTAGTCTTCTTACAACTATTGAAGGCATATGCACTCCGTTGAACCAGTTTTTCTTGACCATGGTATAACCGGCAGTATCGGAGATTCTTACCTGATCCCCCACCTTTAAAACCGTTTCAAGTCCGTAGCTGCCGAATACATCTCCGGCAAGGCAGGATCTTCCGGCTATCATAAACGGATTTGTGCCTTTGCCAGGATATGAAACCCCCGGGCTGGTCCGATAAATCAGATGATCAAGCAGGTGTGCCTCTACAGATGCATCAACAATAGCTATATCAACCTCATTATGGACAATATCAAGCACTGTAGTTACAAGCTCGGCGCTACCTGTAATGGCAGCCTCACCCGGTTCAAGATAGATCTGAACCCCGTAATTTTCACTGAAATCCTTTAATGCCCTGCAGAAACGATCCAGTGGATAACCAGGCTTTGTAAAAGAAATTCCTCCTCCAAAACTGATCCATTCCATTCTTTTAAGTTCTTCAGCATATCTGGAGCCAATCAGCGAGATGGATGAGATGATGTTATCCACATCATCATTTTCACAGTTAAAATGGAACATCATGCCGCTAACCAGGTTGACGACATCTGACAGTTCATCTCTGTTGTTCACCCCCAGCCTGGAACATCTGCGTGCCGGGTCGGCCAGATCATAATGAGAACAACTGATGCCAGGGTTAACCCTTAACCCGATTTTTTTACCCTGCACAAGATGTTTGAACATCTTTAACTGGGAAACCGAATTGAAGATGACCTTTGTGGCAAACTGGCTGACCTCCTCAACTTCACTGGCAGAATATACAACACTGTAAGCATGAACCTCTTTACCGAATTTTTCGTAACCTAGCCTTGCTTCATAAACTGTACTGCTGGTAGTGCCGTCCATATACTGACTCATCAGTTCAAAGACAGACCATGTTGAAAAGCATTTTAACGCCAGAACAGACCTGGCTCCGGAGGCTTCACGTACATGCTGTATGATTTCCATGTTTTTTTTCAATCTGTTTTCGTCAATCAGATAATAAGGGGTTGCTAGAGGAGACATTGTTATCCTTACTAAAGCATTAATATAATTTACAAACCAAGCCGGAATAGCCGGAACCAGCAAGAAGTTGTGGACAAGGAAAAAGCCTGCTTGCTGTTAAATAACATACTGCATCTGAGACCGCAAATCAGTTAAGCAGGCACAAACAAAATTCACATAATAGTAAC
>DYNH01000153.1 GCA_020721175.1 Trichlorobacter lovleyi
CACCTGTTGTTGATTATGATGTCCTTGATGCACTGTTTCGGGAGATGCTGCATGTTTGTTATCAATCAGGTTAAATCTGCAGCAAGACAGTTGCGCCCCTGCTCGGAAAGTTCGCTGAAGAATGATCCGATCAGAATATTCCGAGCCTTCCGTTTTGCCGCTGACAGTTGGGATCTGCATACTGAAACAGTACAGCAGCTTGACAGTCAGACATGGGAGGATGCGCTCAGCGTCATGCCTATTGAACGGTTCAACAGAGAACTCCAGAAGGCACTTGCCAGGCAACAGCCGGAAAGTTTTTTACTCTGATGCTGCACCATCGGATTGGCGAATATTATCTTCCTGAATTATTCAGCATGCCAAATATCCCAGCAGGGCCGCTCCAGTATCATCCAGAAGGTGATCTGTTCACCCATTCCATGCAGGTTATGCAGCGGGTAGCCGCCAAATCACCTGACCCTCTGGCTCGCTTCTGCGGATTTTTTCATGATCTGGGCAAACTATCAACCGATCCGACACTCTATCCAAAACATCATGGCCATGACAACGGCAGAGCTGGGTATTGCTCAAGAGATATTCTTGCAGATGCCGATTCACCATCGAGCCAATCGGATTCTTCACAAACGGATTCAACGATTGAGAGAGGTTACGGAAGCGCGGAGTTTGTAGTGCTCCTTTGCCTATCCCATGCTGCCCATTGATGCCAGACCGAAGATATGCTCCGGATGGTATGCGGGTGTTTCACCCGAATACATAAGCTCAACCACGCTGCTGACGGTAAAACCACGGCTTGCAAGTATCTTTGAAGCTGCCTTGTTGGATTCTGGCACATCCAGTAATTTGTTTCCTTCGCGAATTTCAGCTTCTTCAAGCAGGCGATCTGCTGTTTCCGGATTTAATGCGCCAAATGGCCCTATCTGCTCTCTTTTCCCAATCCGTTGAATCATAAGAAATCCGGTTTCATTGCCGGTAACCCAGGCGTTATCCGCTGAATGAGATAAAAGGAACGTTCTGTCGTCACCCCAACCTAAGAAATCAATTTGTTTCCAATCCGGTAGAACAGTTCTTGAAGAACTTTTCTTCATTGTCTCTCCGCCGGAACGTTCCCATCGCTGAATCCTGTCGGACAGATTGAAGCCGTTTCGCTCATAAATCGGGCGCCCGTACTTTGAGGCAGTGAGCCAGACAGTTTTAACTCCGCTCTGTTTAAGCGCAAACATGGCCTGTTTGAAAAGTTCAGTGCCGAACCCTTTTCCCCTGTAGCCATTTTTTACGAGTAGATTACCTATCCATCCGGAGATTCCGTACCGGACTGCGGTTACAAATCCTACAGCCCTGTTATCCTCATAACATGTCAGACAGCCTTCAGGATAACGCTCTAACAGGAAGCCAAGTTCCCGGCGTGTACTTATCCAACCTTCATCCTTTGCGAGGTTGAGAAATGGATGTATATCATCAGGACTGAAGTTGGTTATCTGCATATAGATAGCCCTCCGACGAGCGTTTATAAAAATCCTACAGCATCGGCTCTACACTGTTTGCAATGTCTCATCTGGCTGATAATCTGTTCATTCCTGTCCCTTGCCTCTTTAAGCTGGATTGGGCTTGGAGCAGGTATATGGGCAAGTTCGGCCTGAGGGATGAGTGGCATAACATTCATCATAAATACCCCTGCATATTTAATCTTTTCAGCTATTTCAGGTATTTCAGCGTCGTTTATACCTGGAATCAGTACGGTGTTGACCTTAACTACCATCCCGAATTCCACTGCCTTCTGTATCCCTTCATATTGGCTTGCAAGCAGGATCTCTGCAGCATCTTTACCGCTGTACCTCTTGCCGTGATAAAATATGTGGCTGTAGATTCTGGCTGCGGTTTCCGGCTTGACGGCGTTGATTGTAACTGTAAGGGTCTGAAGATTAAGGGAGTTTAACTCATCAAGTGATTCAGGTAGCAGAAGGCCGTTAGTGCTCATACATTTCATGAGATTCGGAAACTCTTCTCCAACCAGCCTGAAGGTTTCAAAGGTCTGACGGTTGGCCAGCGGATCGCCAGGCCCGGCTATTCCGACTACACGCATCGATGAACCATAGACAGGAGATGCCATGACTTCCCTTACCTTCTCCAGGGCTTCAACTGGCGACAGTAGACGGCTTGTAACACCGGGACGCGACTCATTAACACAGTCATGCCTTCTGGTGCAGTAGCCGCATTTTATGTTGCAGGCTGGCGCTACAGCCAGGTGTATCCTGCCGGTTTTGTGATTATTTGCCTCAAAACAGGGATGCCCGTGTATCTTCTTCATCTGTTCGCATCTGCTTGCCATATCATGTTGCTCCTTTCATAAAGAAACGGCGCTACAGGAGTTCAATCCCGCAGGCGCCGTTGCCTGTGCTGGTTCCAATTTCAAATCAAAGCGCTATCAGCTTCGGTTTAGTATCGGTTTGAAATTGGATAACTCAATGTTACTAAGGCATAGAGCGTGCCAAAAAAAATTTTTAACACAAAGATGTAAAGATACAGTCCAAGAGGCTTTAATCCGCGTTTTATCTGAGGCTCTTGCAAAAGTCTGAAAATTTGTCATTCCGGCAGGGTTCAGGCCGGAATCCAGGTTCTAACTGCTTGAAATGCATGGATGCCGGATAAAACATTTCCGGCATGACAATCTTTTTGAAAGAGGCTCATCTTTATCCGTTATTTCGTATCCAGCTCCATGTATGCACAAAAATGAAGCATCAGGTTGTAATACTGCTTTTATTTGCGACTCTGCCTTTACGTTAAACATGGGTTTGATCTGTTGTTACGACGATAAAACGCTCATCAAAAAAATTTTCCAATACAGGCTTTACTTCGTTCCAGCGCATCCCGCCGCCCCCACATCCAGGTCTTGGAACCGCTACTTCTGTCCAATCAGACTGATCAGCCAACTGACGCAACTCTTCGGCAGAACGTCTGATCAGTCGAATGTCGGGCTGTGAAAACGGAGTATCCTCTACCGGAAAGCTTACCAGTCCTGGCATAATCTCATAGACGTGATTACCACCTGCCTTCAGAAGTTTACCCAGTCTGTAAGGCAGATCAAGAAATTTTACTGCCGCCTGTCTGGCGACACCCCTGCCGATAATAGCCCTGCCATCACGGGTCAATGAACCATTTGTGGTAATAGCAATAACCGCCTTTCCTTGATATGACCAGATATCAATCTGCATTTCACGCATCGGGAACACTCCTTGCTTATAAAGTGGGTATGATTCTGAAAATTGATCCAACTGAACTTAAAGAACGAGCTTGCGCCGCCTTTATAGGTATGGCCATTGGTGATGCACTGGGGGCAACCGTTGAGTTTATGACCACCACGGAAATTGCCAATAAATACGGTGTATTCAAAGAAATCACAGGTGGCGGCTGGTTACGTCTGAAGCCGGGGCATGTCACTGATGACACTGAAATGGCTCTTTGCATTGCACGTGCCGTTTTAAAGAACCAGGGATGGTCGCGTGAGTCAATTGCCAGTGAATTTGCAAAATGGCTTAAGTCAAAACCGGTGGACTGCGGTGATACCTGTCGTAAGGGAATTCGATCCTATATGCTGCATGGTACCCTTGAAGTCCCTTACAATAACTGGGATGGCGGCAATGGAGCTGCCATGAGAATGCTGCCTGCCGCTCTTTTTTCTTTTCCAGATTCCGAGCTTTTAAAAAAGTATGCTCTTGAACAGGCCAGGCTGACACATAATCAGGTGTTATCAGATGCCAGTTGTATCTTCATTGGCAGACTGATTCACCTTATACTGCAAGGTGTTTCCAAACAGAGGCTTCGTTCTGAAGTAGATGCCTTTGTTAAAAGGTTTCCAGGGTTTAATTTTAACCCTTATCGGGGACTTGCTACCGGATATATTGTTGATACTATGCAGACAGTATTTCACTGGTTTTTCAAGGGGAAAGGCTTTGAGGAGTGTCTAGTCGGCACAGTTAATCAGGGGGGAGATGCAGATACAACAGGGGCTATTTGCGGGATGCTGGCCGGTGCTTACTATGGTATGGATGCGATCCCTAAGAGATGGATTAAAAAAATGTCGCAGAGTTTGATTCATGAGATTGAACTGTACGCTGAACATCTTATTATGGCCAGCCCCTTCTTGAGAGAGGTTTGAAAAACTACTGAGGAGATTTTTCGTGTCTGAATATCTCTGCTGTCTGTCAGAGATAAAAATCCAGGATTTCCTCTGCAAGTTTTACCATGCTTGTCCTTTGTGACATTGAATGGTTACGCATCCTTCTGTATGCCTCTTCTTCGCTAAGTTTCTCTTTCAGCATTATAATCCCCTTTGCACGTTCAATGGTCTTCCGTTCAGCGAGTGTTCTCTCTACCTTTTCAAGTTTGTTTCTAAGCACTGCCGCCAGTCTGGCATTTGCAATTGAAATACGGACTGCACTTGCCGGATCCTTTGCTATAGCCGTTTTGGCTAAAAAAGAATCAATCTGGCTGGCAATTGCCTGTTTAACAAGCTTTTCATCAAAATTTCCCAACAACAGTATGATCAATGCAGGGCTGTTTTTTCTGATTGCCTCAGCCAAATCAATTCCGTTTATGGGTGGCGCTGCCTCAATAAATATTATATCAGGACAGCAAACAGTTGAGAGTTCCAGAGCGGTTCGTGGCTGGCTACAGAGCTTGACATCCGATATCCCGAGCATTTGCAGGCTATTTGAAATACTGTTAAGTATGGATAAATCATTATCGCAAACAAGTGCTTTGTACATTTTTGATATCAATCATTATTTTGAATTGAAATTAATCAGGCAGGTTTAATTGTTTGCAGCAGACGTGCCATTTTTTATTTTTAAAATAAAATGAGTTGTGAGCTTAAACGAGATGTTACTTGTTATTTTCCTATTTACATTCGAGATGAAAACTTTACCTGTATCAGGCGCCTACTCTGGTTTTGGGGTGGCTTTGGGTCAGGATTCCAGTAGTATCCGAACCATGAAGCCAGGCAAGTTCACGCAAAGGGGCGTTTGTTTCGGTGAATGTTGCCGAACTTGATGACCAGCTCTTTAGCGATACACTTTTTGTCCATGCCCGTGGTGCCTTTACCGGTGCTGACAAATCGCGTAAAGCCATGGTTGCCAGGCAAGGGGCGGCACACTCTTTCTGCTTCATGAGGGCTTTACCGGGTACCAGTTAAAACCACTCAAACTGAAAGAGCGACAGAATACTCTGGATGAATTTAGTTTTTTAGGTTAGACGATCTAAGGCACAGTGTGCTATTTTTGCTTTTTAGAAAAAATCAGAGCCTCTTTCAAAAGTCCAAAATTGTGTCATTCCGGCAGGCTTTAAGCCGGAATCCAGATTTTAACTGACTGAAAAGACTGGATCCTCGATATAAGCCTTCGGGGATGACAATCTTTTTGAAAGAGCCTCATCAGTAAGTTATTTTTTTGATGTTGTCTCCATGGCCTGAAGGAAGACGATTTATGATAGTTCTTGCTGGCATCAAAGGCATTATGTCTACACTATTAAGCAACCGTCTGCAGCGGTTCATACTGACAAGCGCTCTGCTGCTGTTTGCTATCATTCTGT
>DYNH01000016.1 GCA_020721175.1 Trichlorobacter lovleyi
TAATGATGGGGAGGTAACAGGACTTGACAAGTCCTTTATTCAGACTGTATAGAATCAGTTGAATTTGATATTCAGTTGTAGATTTTTGAAAGCGAACTACGCATTCAGACGGTTTTGCAGTTTGCCTAAAGCCCCTTCAGGAGTCTGATATGATGGAACTGACCCGCAAGGGTGACTATGCCGTACGAGGCATTGTGTACCTTGCAAGCCAGCCTCCCGACAAGATTTCGCTGTTAAGTGAAATTGCAGCGGCTGTTGATGTGCCTCAGACCTTTCTTGCCAAGATATTTCAGCAGTTTAGCAAAACAGGAATAGTCAAGTCTTTCAGAGGCACTGGCGGAGGTTTTATGCTTGCATGTCCGGCGGATGAGATAACCCTGCTGCAGGTGGTTGAGGCAGTTGAAGGGCCTGTGCTCCCTAATCGTTGTGTTTTGAAGCCTGGTGAATGCGAACGTGATAGCTTCTGCACTGTCCACCCGATCTGGCTTCAGGTACAGAAACAGATTAGGGATATATTGGGCAATGTGACTCTTAAAGACCTGGCATCAAGTTAAGTTATTGTTATAAATAGTATTTTTTTGTTTTTGGTTGACATGTAACTTTTAAACAGTTAAAACCTGCCTCAAATTAAACCAAAACTGGTTCAGTTAAAGTCTCGCCTCTGCCTGCGGGACTTTTGTCGTTTGGCAGACCGGCAAACATTTTTTGCCGGTAATTTCAGCATGAAAGGAGTCTGTTGGACATATCCCTGCATACGTATCTGGTCAAGGGTGCTTGTCTGACACCATCCGTCCAGCCTTCCCCCAAAAAATTATGATCAAAAAAACTGCTATTAAAAAAACCTATTATCTGTTGGCCGGAGCAATCCTGCTTTTGCTCCCTGTCCTGTTTTCGGCTTGCAGCAAGGGGCCTCAACCTGTTACCTGTCATGCCTCACTTGATGAAAACTTGCATGAAACATCCCTTGAAAAAGAGATCCGTAATGTTATGGAAAAAGGGATATCCCTGGATGAACGCAGACGTCAGGTGCCTGTGATAGAACATTTCTTCGCACGTCTGACCACCCCTGAGCGTGCCCGCAATCTGGCAGCGCTCTGCTATTTCAAGACCCTGGGCACCCCCTTTTCTCCTATTGATCTGGCTGAGATTGCCCTGGTGGAGACCGGCGGTCACCGTTTGTCCTCCAGGGCAACATCGGAAAAAGGGGCAATTGGTGTCTGGCAATTGATGCCGACACAGGCCCGCAGTCACGGTTATACGCCAAGAGAGATGCGTAATGACGAAAAGTGCGCCGAGGCAGCAGTAAGGACTCTTCTCAGCAAGCTTGCAACAGCAGATGGAAACATGGATAGGGCCAAGAAGCTTTACTGTGGGGTTGGATCAAAGGCAGAGGCTTATATAGTCAAGTTGAGAATTACCCGCCAGGCTCTTTTGGAAGAGCTGGATCGCAGTAAAACAACGGTTGCCTTAAATGAAAAAGAGAGTGCTATTCAATGATCCGGTTTCTGAGTTACCTGCTGCTTTTGCCTGTACTGGCAAGTTGTTCACTGATAGTAACCAAGCCTGATGTGAGCCTGCAGAGGATTGCGCCGACAGGTGTAGATTCCTCTGGTATTGATATAGAGCTTAATCTGCTGATTAAAAATCCGAACAGCTTTGACATAACCTTGCTGGGTTATTCATACACGCTGGAGGTTTCAGATTTGCCCTTTGCTTCCGGCGGTATTCGCAAGACAGCAGTTTTTATGGGCAAGCAGGAAAGTGGATTAAGCATTCCGGTGCGTGTCCGTCATGGTGAACTGCTGGAAATACTTAAACGCCAGCATGATCCGGACAAGATTCCTTATCATCTTTCTGCCAGTCTTCAGGTTGATACCCCGATAGGAGAATTATCGCTGCCGATAGACCAGAGAGGGCTGTTTTCCATTCCCGAGAAATATCGGCCAGGTTCAGTCCTTCAGCAGATAAAGGGGCTTTTCAAGCTACGCTGATATCCCCCCTTTTCGCTTGCTCTGATCATCACTGCTCTGCTATAGTTTCGCCCAAATGAAGCTATCCGGCCTATCTTGAAAGGAACTAATGCATTGTGAAAGGAAGTAGTTCTGGCACAAACTGTTCAGGCCTGAAGCTCCGCACCAGAATGTTTCTGCTGTCAATGGTTTCTGTTGCAGCAATAGCCATTGTTGTAATCTTGGGTAGCCTGCTGCTTAACGAAGTACGGATCAACGGTGATAACTATCATATCATCCGTAACAACAAGGATGTCCTTGAAAAGATAGCCCTGCTGAAGTCTGATATATACCAGCTTAACGGTGAAGTACTGGCCTTTATGGCAGAGCGTGATCGAACTGATGCCCAGGCGCTTTTAACCAAGATAAAAGATCATGCCGATGATATTGATTTCAAATATTACGATGTGCTTCGCCTGATAGAGTCCCAGCCGAAGCGCGAGGCCATTATCAAGGCTGAGGCTATTTGGGGCGATTACAAAAAGACCCTGTTTGAACAGATTGTCCCCTCTGTACTGCGTAATGATCTTCAACGCGCCAATGACCTGATTAATGGCATACAGGAAAAACGTTTCAGTTCTTTTAGCTCCACAATATCATTGATGGTAGATACGTTGCGACGTGACGTATACCATACCGAAAAACAGGTTACAGCCATTATCAGCAGCAAGATGATAACTACCGGATCGATCATCTTCTTTCTGTTGTCTGTCATAGGAATCCTCTCCTTTTATATTACCGAATCGGTTACAGCGCCAATCAAGCGTTGTGTTGAGTTTGCCAGGCAGGTGGCGGACGGTTCACTGGAAAGCCGTCTGGAAATAAAGGCCTGTGGCGAGGTTGGCGATCTCTCCGCCGCCATGAACACCATGGCTGAAAATCTGCACAACATTGTCTCCCGCCTTAATGCCTCCACAACTGAACTGACTACCATTGATAAAAATATTGAAAAAGCCACCCGCCAGGTAATTGGCGCCACATTTGTGCAGGAAGATGCTGTCAGTGAGACTTCCAAAACTGTTGAACTGATTAACGGTTCTGTTAAAGAGATATCAGAATGGGTTGATCAGCTCGCGTTTTCGGCAACCGAGACATCATCCTCTATTCTGCAGATGGCTGCCAGCATTGAGGAAGTGGCGCTTAACACCGACAATCTGGGGGGGGCTGTAGACGAGGTAAGCTCTTCCATTATTCAAATGGCAGCAGCCATTAAAGGTATTGGCAACAATATTTCAAGCCTTCTGGATGCATCTACCACTACTGCCTCGTCAGTGGCTGAAATGGATGCCACCATCCGTCAGGTTGAAAAAAATGCCATAGAAACAGCCGCAATATCTGAAACAGTTAAGACTGATGCTGCCAATGGATTAAAGTCAGTACAGGAGACCATCATCGGTATGCAGGATATACGCCTTGCCTCACAGATAACCGCTGAGGTTGTAGAACATCTTTCGATGCGTGCCAATGATATCGGCGCAATCCTTTCCGTAATTGACGAGGTTGCCGAGCAGACCAACCTGCTGGCCTTAAATGCGGCCATTATTGCGGCTCAGGCCGGTGAACACGGAAAAGGTTTCGCTGTTGTTGCTGACGAGATCAAGGAGCTGGCAGAACGGACATCATCATCTACCCGTGAAATTTCAGAGGTTATCACCGGTGTTCAGCAAGACACAGGCAGGGCTGTAGCTGCCATAAACCAGGCTGAACTTGCAATAGGGGCGGGCGAAGAGCTTTCCCAGCGTTCCGGCGCTGTTCTGGAAAAGATAGTTGCAGGTGTAAGGCAAGCTGGCTTGCAGATTGATGCCATTGCAAGGGCCACTGTTGAGCAGGCCAAGGGCAGCCAGAGTATCCGGATCGCAACGGAACAGGTGGAAGAGATGGTTGAGCAGATGGCCAACTCAGCCAGAGAGCATGGCAGAGGCAGCGACCTGATTACAGTAGCCGTTGAACGGATGCGTGAAATGACAAACCAGGTTAGAGGTTCTACCCGCGAGCAGAGCAAGACCAGCTCTCTGATTGCCAAGTCTACTGAAGACATAATAGTTATGATAGACCGGATCCGTGATGCTTGTGTTGCGCAAACAGGGCACAGCCGCTCCATCGCAAGGATGGTTGAAAATATCCATCAGTCTTCCGCAACAACCAGCCAAGCCGCCCAGGTTATGAATAGTGCTGTAACCGGACTTTCCAACCAGATTGAACAACTTGAAAAAGAAATGGCAGGATTTAAAATATGACAGGCCGTATCAGCAACTGCTTCAAGAAGCTGAAAGAACAGAATAAAAAGGCGCTGATTACCTTTATTACAGCCGGAGACCCGGATCTGGCCACAACTGCCAGACTTTTGCCACTATTGACAGAGGCAGGAGCTGATATCATTGAACTTGGAATGCCGTTTTCGGATCCGATGGCTGATGGCCCTACAATCCAGCGTTCTTCAGAGCGTGCCCTTGCCAATCAAATGTCTCTGGGGGCAATTCTGGATACAGTTGCAGAGGCGAGAAAAAAAACTGAAGTTCCAGTAATCCTGATGGGGTACAGCAATCCAATCTATGCCTACGGATGGGAACGCTTTGCAGAAGATGCTGTCAAGGCTGGTGTTGATGGACTGCTGCTGGTTGACCTGCCACCTGAAGAGTCGGATGAACTGTTGCCTGCAGCCAGACTAGCCGGACTGGATTTAATCTTTCTGCTCACTCCTACATCTGACAGGGACCGTATGATAACTGTCAGTAAAAACGGCAGCGGCTTTATCTATTATGTTACTGTAACCGGTGTAACCGGCGCAAGGCAGTCCGTATCATCAAGTCTGGCGGAGGATTTGCAAAAAATACAATCGCTTGTCAAACTGCCGGTTGTTGCCGGTTTTGGTATATCAACACCTGCCCAGGCTGCCCAGGTTGCAGCAGTAGCAGATGGTGTAGTTGTGGGGAGCGCCATTGTACGATTGTTTGAGCAGTATAAGGATTTGGAGCTGGAGCAACAGGTTGCCGGCCTGATCAGGTCGCTGAAACAGGCTGTTATATCGTTTGATCTTACTTGAAAATTTGAGAGGGAATTCCATGAGCTGGTTCAAGCGTGATAAAACAGGGATAGAGAAGAGCAGCACTAAACATGTCAAGGTGCCGGAAGGACTCTGGACCAAATGCACGGGTTGTAATGTTTCCATACTAACCAAAGAGATTGATGATAATCTGCAGGTCTGTCCCAAGTGCGGGCATCACTTTAGAATTGCGCCCCGTAAACGCCTTGAGGCCCTGCTTGATAATTCCTGTTGGAATGAATTTGATGCCGAAATTACCTCGATTGACTTCCTGGAGTTCAAGGATTCAAAGAGCTATCAGGAAAGGATAAATGCCGCGGTTGCCAAGGGAGGATCCCGCGACGCTGTTATCTGTGTAGAGGGGGCTATTGAAGGAATCGGCACCCAGGTTGCCATATTTGATTTTTCCTTTATGGGTGGCAGCATGGGCAGTGTCGTAGGGGAAAAGATAACCCGTTCGATTGAACGTGGTCTTGAGAAAAAACAGCCGGTAATCATCATATCTGCATCCGGTGGTGCCCGTATGCAGGAATCAATCCTTTCATTAATGCAGATGGCCAAGACCTCTGCTGCACTTGCAAAGTTAAAAGATGCCGGGATACCATTTATATCTATCCTGACTGACCCGACTACCGGCGGGGTTACCGCCAGCTTTGCCATGCTGGGTGACCTTAATATCGCAGAACCCAAGGCGCTGATAGGTTTTGCAGGCCCCAGAGTGATAGAACAGACCATCAGACAGAAGCTTCCACCCGGATTCCAGCGTTCCGAATACCTGCTTGAACACGGTATGGTTGATATGATTGTATCGCGTCTTGATATGCGAAAAACCCTGGGCAGTTTACTGGCCATGCTTACCAGACAACAGGCGTGATCGGTTCACTTGAACTTGAAAGGTTTTTTGAACGGCGACGCTTCGCATTAAAGCCGGGGATTGAGAGGATCAGATCATTGCTGGATCGTCTCGGTAATCCTGAAAAGTCTTATACTTCAATCCATGTTGCAGGCACCAATGGCAAAGGTTCAACAGCAGCTTTTATATCCTCAATGCTTCAAAAGGCCGGTTACTGCACAGGTCTGTTCACATCTCCACATCTTGTAAGTTATACAGAACGTTTCAGGGTTGACGGGGTTGACATATTACCGGAGCAACTGGCCGGATTTCTTGCAAAGTTACTTGAGTATGCAGATTCTGATGAAACCTTTTTTGAGATTACCACTGCCCTGGCCTGTTGTTATTTTGCTGATAAAGGTGTCCGGATAGCTGTTCTTGAAGCAGGGATGGGGGGCATTAATGACGCAACAGCCGCAATTGCCGGAATTGCCACAATTATCACCCCGGTTGCGCTGGATCACTGCCAGTGGCTGGGTAATGAACTGCAAGCCATTGCGAATGAAAAGGTAGGGATTGCAAGACCTGGCAGTATGGTTATCTGTGCAGAGCAGGTTCCGGAAGTGCTTTCTGTAATTGAAGAGCATTGCAGGCTTAACAATAACCGCCTTGTTCTTGCCGGCCGTGATTTTCATGCTGTTTATGAAGACATGAAAGGAATCAGCTATTGCAGTAATAATGGCAAGATAGGCGGACTTTATCCGGGCCTTAAAGGCAGCTATCAGACCGGCAATCTTGCCCTTGCCATTGCTGCAGCAGAACAGTTGGCAAAAGCTGGTTTTACTGTGGACAGAAATGCTGTCTCAACCGGGTTGGCTGATGTGCGCTGGCCCGGAAGAATGGAACAGATCACACTTTCCGATGGAACGGAACTGCTGATTGATGGCGCACATAATCCTGCAGGCAGTCAGGCACTGGCCAGAAATCTTGATGAAATGGGCAGGACCGACATTATCCTTGTGACCGGAATGATGGAGGATAAAGATATTGCTGGGATTCTGATGCCTCTGCTGAAACGGGTCAACCGTGTTATTACTGTTAATCTTGCACAAGAGCGGGCTATTTCAGACAAACGGCTGGCAGATGTCTGTAAAAATCTCGGCAGCCCTGCAGATTATGCAGGCACTGTATCATCAGGGCTGGAGGTTGCCAGAAAAATGGTCACTTCCGGAGGTTTGATTCTGGCAGCAGGTTCGCTTTTTCTGGTTGGTGAGCTTAAGGCCCTGCTGGCAGGTGTACCATTCAATGCGGTACGGGGATGAAAATTTTCAAGCAGCTACAAGTAAGCCTATTTTAAAAGTCTCAAATCCTGTCATTCCCGAGGGGGTAATCGGGAATCTGGTTTGTAACCTCCTGAAAATATCATATCCTCGATAGAGGCATTCGGGGATGACAATCTTTTTGAAAGAATCTCAACAAAAGTAACTATCGGTAGTTAGTTGGGAATTAGAAATTTCATGTTGTTGCAAGATGCTCACAAGGGTTGTTTAAATGCTTAAGTTCTATTTTTTTATAGCAATACTTTTGATCCTGTTCCCTGTAACACTGCCTGCTGCTGAGCAGACCGTGGGGCAAGGCATGATTATACGCGCCGACCAGATGGGGTATGATACGACTGCCGATCTGGTCAAGGCTGAGGGCAATGTTGAGATATTGTGGCAAAATACGACCATGACTGCAGATATGGCTACCTACAACCGCACCAGCCAGATTATGACTGCCACTGGAAATGTACTGATTGTAAAGGGTAGTGACAGCCTGAGAGGCGATAATCTGTTGATGGATACCGGGACCGGTCGTGCGGAGATGGAGAATGGCCGTATCTTTATTACCAAAGGTAACTTCCGTGCTGATGGCAGGCGGATTGCCCGTGTTGGCGAGGACGACTATGCCATCCGCAAAGGGGTGCTGACTACCTGCGATGCTGAAGTGCCAAGCTGGAAGTTTGGCGCAGATGAACTTGATGTTACTGTTGAAGAGTACGCTACAGGTACAAACGTATTGTTTTATGTCAAGGATATCCCTGTCTTTTATTTTCCTTATATCATTCTGCCGGTTAATCGTGAACGTCAGTCAGGTCTGCTTTTTCCCAAATTCGGCACATCCTCAAAACGTGGTGTATTTATGGATGTTCCTTTTTACTGGGCCATATCTCCTTCCCAGGATGCCACTGTAAACCTGGACATCCAGACCACAAGGGGGGTAGGCCTGGGTCTGGATTACCGCTATCTCAGAAACAGGGACAGCGATGGAAGTCTTGGTGGCTACCTGATCTATGACAACACGGAAAAGAAGGAACGCGGACGTCTGATACAGATGCATAAGGAACAGTTTTCCGAAAGCTTTTCTTTGATCACCAGTCTTAACCTGACAAGTGACAGGACTTTTCTTACAGACTATGGTGAAAAAAGCGGTGAGTACAACCGCCAGTATTACGATTCACGGATAGTGCTTACCAAGTTCTGGGACCACTGGCTTGCAGGCGCACAGGCCATTTATACCCAGGATTATTATGCCACGAGTAATACCGGCACACTTCAACGGGCACCGGAACTTTCTCTGTACGCCGTAAGGGAAAAGATTCCTTATATTCCATCTCTTTATTTTGATATGGATCTGCTTGCGACCGAATACTACCGTGAAAAGGGGATGAATGGGCAACGGGTTGTATTAACGCCGCAACTCAGTTCAATCAGCAGTCTTTTGGGCGGTCGAATGAACCTTGCAATGTTTGGATCGTTACAGATGCGCGGGTATCTGACAGATAAAACCGAGCCTGGCATCAAGGATGACCAGTTACTGGCCTTGCCTATGGCCGGTGCCAGGATCAGCAGTTCCGTCAGCCGGTTCTATGATGTCTCAATGCTGGGGATGCAGAAATTAAGGCACGAACTGTCTCCTTCCCTTTCCTATCTGTATGTGGGGGATAAAGATCAGAGCAATGTGCCATTTTTTGATCAGCTTGATCGTGAGAACGCCCAGCAAAGCCTTACCTTTGCCCTTGCCAGCAATATCTGGGGACGTCTGGCTAAAGAGGGTGGATCCGCAGAATACCGTGATCTGATGACACTGCGTCTGTTGCAATCCTACAACCTTAACGGCATTCGACAGAATCTGTTGACTCTGGTTGAAGATACCCGCAGTTGGAGTGATCTGATCCTTGAAAGCGACACCTGGCTGCATCGTAATGCCCGCCTGCTGGCAGATATCCGTTATAGCCACTATGACAGCAAGATTTCAAGCAGCGCACTGGGAGCAGAGTATAATGATCGCCGAGGTAACATTGGAAGGCTCAGCTACCGGATGGCAGAAGATCAACTGGACTACCTTGAAGGTGGCCTGTCTCTTGCCGTTACCAGCCCTTTTTATCTTAATTACATTACCCGTTACTCGTTTGATAAACAGAATTTTCTTGAATCTTACTACTCGGTTGAGTATCGCCATCAGTGCTGGAGTCTGATTGCCGGTTACCGTGAAAGGCCAAATGACAGATCGTGGACAGTTAATTTCAATCTGGCAGGGCTTTTTAATATAGGTACTGGCCCGTCTGCAAGATAATATTTAAAGTAGAGCCGGCATCCTGCCGGCTTGCTTCTTGGACAGTTTCCAGATTAAAAACGATGCAAGCGATAAACCCGCTTGCAGGCGGGCAAGATGCCCACCCTCCTGAATGCAGAGGCAGTAAAATGATTGATGAGCGTCGTATACATCACCTTAATCAGGCTCCGGTTACTATAGGGCCTGTTGTTTACTGGATGAGCCGCGAACAGAGGGTGTCTGACAACTGGGGGTTATACCATGCCCAACAGATTGCTATTGAACAAAAGGTACCACTTTTAGTTGTATTTACGCTGGCTGATGCCTTTCTGGGGGCTACTGTACGTCATTTTGGTTTTATGCTGCGGGGCCTGGAGCAGGTGGCGGTTGATCTTGATAATCTGGATATCCATTTCTCGTTTTTACGAGGAGAGCCAAAAAGATCAATCCAGAAGTTTATTGAACATGTTAATCCCGGTTGTCTGGTCTGTGATTTTGATCCCTTAAGAATCAAGAGACAATGGTTTGACGGGGTTGCTGCCGAGGCAAAAATAAAGGTAGTTGAAGTGGATGGACATAATATTGTGCCATGCCGGATTGCTTCACCAAAACGGGAATTTGGTGCATACACACTCAGACCCAAGCTAAAGCGGTTACTGCCAGAATTTTTAACACCTGTTCCTAAAATTGCAAGGCATTCTTTTGTGTTATCTTCTTCAACTGCATTGGAAAGGAACAGACTTGATGCAAACAGTTTGCTCTCTCAACTTCAACTTGACAAAAGGGTAGGGGAAGTCTCATGGGTTTTGCCTGGTGAAACAGTCGCTAATGCTGCTCTTGCTGAATTTATCGAACATCGTCTGAAAGGATATACTGTCAACCGCAATAACCCTTTGCTGGAGGGACAATCCGGCCTTTCGCCCTGGCTGCATTTTGGCCAACTATCTCCACAGCGGGTAGCATTGGCAGTTGCTGCACAGGGCGATGGTCAAGATGTTGATGCGTTACTTGAAGAATTGATTGTAAGGCGTGAATTGTCCGATAATTTTTGTCTTAACTGCCAGCATTATGACAGTATTGGGGCTGCCCCTGACTGGGCAAGAAAAACACTTGAAAAGCACCGTCAGGATCCACGTAACTACTTTTACACACTTAACGAATTTGAGCAGGCCGAAACAGATGATCAGCTCTGGAACTCAGCCCAGCTCCAGATGATGCATACCGGAAAGATGCATGGTTATCTGCGGATGTATTGGGCCAAAAAGATACTGGAATGGTCAGCATCACCGGAAGAGGCCATCAGCACCGCAATCTGTCTTAATGACCGTTATTCTCTTGATGGCAGGGATCCCAATGGCTATGCCGGAATCGCATGGTCAATCTGTGGTGTGCATGATCGTGCATGGGGTGAGCGCCCGATCTTTGGCATGATCAGGTTTATGAGCTATGACGGCTGCAAACGGAAGTTTGATCTGGCAGGTTATTGCAGGCAGTGGCAAAAGTAGAGCCGGCATCCTGCCGGCATTTCAGGCAGTGGCAAAAGTAGAGTCGGCATCCTGTCGGCATTTCAGGCAGTGGCAAAAGTAGAGTCGGCATTACAAAATCAACAAATGACTTCAAATGTAGGGGCAAAGCATGTTTCATCTGCTTTGCCCGCCTTTGATCTTGGTGGCAGCAAGGGCTAATCACTAATGCCTCATATACACGGCGCAGCGCGCCGTAACTGCATTCCCACGCAGCGCGTGGGAACGAGAAGCGGTAGAAGACCTGGGAGGTCTTGATCATCGCATTCCCACGCAGCGCGTGGGAACGAGACCAATTCTGATATTGTATTTGTATGCATAGTCTTTTGCAAAAAATCTGAATGGTGATCAAAAACCAGTGCGTTCCAGTTGCCCTACTCAAACCAGTTCAGGTAGAATTTGTTTTCAGGGAGATGATGGCGGGTGACGCAGTTGATCGGCAGCGGTGAAATAGCTGCGGTAACCCTGCAGAAGAATCAGAAAGGCTGTAATGGCTGCAGATGCGGTAATGGCACAGAGTATTGCGATCTGATAGCGCACCGCCAGCATCGGCGAAGTGCCGGACAGTATCTGGCCGGTCATCATGCCTGGCAGGGCTACTATGCCGGTTGCTGCCATGCTGTTTATGGTGGGGATAAGCGCCGTCTTGTAGGCGGTTCGCAGAATAGGCTCGGATGCCTGACGGGCATTAGCCCCCAGACAGAGGGCGGTCTCCAGTTCATCGCTGCGCTCCCGCATCTCGGCGGCCAGCCGTTCTGCAGCCAGACTGGCACTGTTCATGGAGTTGCCAATGATCATACCTGCCAGTGGGATCAGATAGCGGGGATCGTACCAGGGTGTATAGCCTACCACCAGCAGACAGAAGTAGAAGGTAACGCCGCCGCAACCGATCAGGATGGAGCTTCCCATGATCCGGTAAAAACCAGGCATTTTTTGTTTGATTCGGGAGCCGGCAATCTGCAATGAGAAGCCGGTCATGGTCAGCAGTATCATGATTATCAGCAGCGGTGAGCGGAGCGTAAAGACTAACTGCAGCAGGTAGCCCACTGCCAGCAACTGCACCACCATTCGCAGTGAGGCCCATAGTATCTGTCTTTCCTGGCCAATCTGCCTGAAGCGGGCCAGACTGATCGATAGCAGGATCAGGGCGTAGGCATAGACAAGCCGTAGCAGATCAAGATGTATCAAAGTGTTGTCAGACATGGTCAGATTCCTTAACGCTGTGCGTTTTTAAATGTGTGGGTTAATGCTTTTCATCGTCAAGCTCAACAAGAAATCTCCGCAGTCCTTCGCTTTTTGGTTGTGCAAACAGTTCCGCCGTGCTGCCGGACTCCACAAGCCGTCCCTGCTCCAGGTAGAGCAGATGATCGCTGATCCGGCGTGTCAATCGCAGGTCATGGGTTACTATGATCACGGCCAGTTTTTCGGAATGGCAGACCTCCTTCAATGTCTGGCCCAGGCTGTCGGTAGTAGGGCGATCAAGGGCGCTGGTCGGCTCATCCAGCAACAGTACCTGCGGCTTGCTTACCAGGGCCCGTGCCAGATTTACCCGCTGCTGTTCGCCGCCGGACAGGGTGCGGGCATCCCGTTGAAGATAATCAGGTGTGAGGCGGGCCAGGGCGAGGCAGCGAGTGATGTCCGGATCATCCGGGCCCGGCAGCGGTCTTTTTCGGTAGCTAAAAGGCATCTGCAGGTTGTCCAGCACACTGCCATCAAACAGATAGGCCTTTTGCAGCATCATGCCGATCCGCTGCCGCAGCAGGGGAGGGGGCATTTCTTTGATATCGCTACCCTCCAGCATGATTCGTCCCTGAAGCGGTTCTTCCAGACGGTTGATCAGACGGATAAGTGAGCTCTTGCCACTGCCCGAAGGACCTATCAGGGCGGTCAGTTCACCATGTCTAAAGGTGCAACTGATGGATTCCACCACTGTCAGTGGCCGGTTCTGCGGCCCTGGCCTGACAGCAGTCAGTTGTTCAAGCTGTAGTAATGGGGAAGATGCGGTGGATGACATGCATCGGGTTATAGCATGACAGATGTCAGATACGTCAATCTTTAAACTGTTTTCTTGTCATGCATTGCTTGGTAACGGATATATGATATCTTGAAACAGGCTTTGCTTTACTGTTTACAAACGCCATGATATTTTTTTCCATTGTGATTCACAGCCAGACAAGATATGGAAAAGCGGCAATGAATCTTCTGTCCGGCATCCAATAGGATTCCGGCTAAAAGCCTGCCGGAATAACAATCTTCTACGCTCTTCTGAATAGTTACCCTTTTTGAAAAGACTTCATAATACTTACATTTTCTTACAACTGTAGCCATTGCGTCATAATCGGTTATACTTGGAAATCTTGGTGTTACAAATCATGTTTTTAAGGATTTACAGCAATACACAGCCATGAACGGACAGGTTTATTTTGAAAGATAAAGGCTCTGCAAATTGGAGTGAAAAGATAGCTGAACTGCTCAGCCGCCCATTTACAGGGCTGTTGCTGCCGCTGTGCGTCGTTATTGCGTTTGGCTTTTCTACTGAATTACTTTCACGTGAACAGCAACTGCGCAAAGATAGTGAGCAGCGTCAGGAAATCATGCGTTCTGCAGGGGTTATTCGCAGCGTGATGGAGTCGGAGCTGAACGCTTCCGCCTACCTGGCCAACGGGCTAGAATCCTATATTGTTGCCCGTAAAGGAAAACTTCATGCTGCAGAAGTTGAGTCCATGCTGAAGCTTCTCTATGAGCAGGGACGTCACTTCCGCAATATCGGGCTGGCGCCCGATAACAGGATTACATACATTTATCCGTTATCCGGCAATGAAAAGGCCATCGGTCTCTATTACCCTGAAATTGCAAAGCAATGGCCAGTTATTGAAAAGGTGATTAAGGACGGAATCCCGCGTCTGGCAGGACCTGTGGAGCTGGTGCAGGGTGGTAAGGCTCTGGTATATCGCATACCGGTTTTTATTGATTCCCGGTATTGGGGGCTTATCAGCAGTGTAATAGAGATGAAAAGTCTCTTTAGCGCAGTAGACAAACTGGTGCCTGGTTATGCTGATCTGATAGCCCTGCGTGGACTTGACGGAAAAGGTGCCAGAGGAGAGCCGTTTTATGGTGATCCGCAGATGTTTAACGGCAATTGCCCTGTTATGGAGATACATGTACCTGGCGGGAGCTGGCAACTGGCTTTTAAGCATCCTGAACCAGTAAAAGAACTGTCGTTTGTCCGTCTTTTCGGCTGGATCGCTACCCTTTTGCTTACCGGTTTAAGCTTTTTTCTCCTCTCTACGCTGCGGAGACAGGCAGAGATCAATGCAGAACTGCTGATTGCAAGGGATGCTGCCGAGGATGCAAATCGAGCCAAATCAGAGTTCCTTGCCAATATGAGCCATGAGATTCGAACACCTCTCAATGCAATCATCGGCTTTTCCAATCTGAGTCTGCAGGGTAGCAATCTGCCTCCACAGCAGCGTGAGTATATCGGTAAGGCCCATGCTGCAGGCGAGCTGTTGTTAAATGTTATCAATGATATCCTTGATTTTTCCAAGATTGAGGCCCGTCAGCTAAAGATGGATGATATCCCCTTCAGGTTGCAGGAGGTGATTGCCAACACCACTGCCATGGTGCAGCCAAAGGCAGAGGAAAAAGGGTTGTATTTGCTGACAGAACCAGGGCCTGGCTCTGCTTCGTATCTGATTGGCGACTCGAACCGCCTGAGCCAGATACTTGTAAACCTGCTGAATAATGCCGTCAAATTTACAGCAAAAGGCACGGTTTATATGAAAATTGAACAATTACAGAGTGAAGACAGGCGTGTTGAGCTTAAATTTACTGTCCGTGATACCGGAATCGGTATCGCACCTGAAAAGATCGGCCTGCTTTTCAAGCCATTCAGTCAGGCTGACAGCACCACCACCCGAAATTATGGCGGTACCGGACTGGGACTGGCCATTTCAAAATGTCTGGTTGAACTGATGGGTGGCAGTATCTGGTGCGAGAGTATGCCAGGTAAAGGGAGCAGTTTCTTTTTTACCGCATGGTTTGATACATGGAGCCCTGCTGAACTTGAGCAGACTCAGGCAGAGAACGCTTCTGTCTTACAAAATGCTCAGGGCCCCTGCGACTTTTCTTCATTTTGCGTGCTGCTGGTGGAAGATAATGAGTTCAATCAGCAACTGGCTATGGAATTGCTGAAAAAGACCGGTGCAACGATAGATCTGGCAACAAACGGCAGGCAGGCAGTCAGCATGATTTTAAGCCAAGAAAAGCGATATGATCTGGTGTTGATGGATATCCAGATGCCAGTGATGGACGGTTACGAAGCTACCAGAATCATCAGATCGGACAGCCGCTTTGCCCAACTGCCGATCATCGCATTGACCGCCCATGCCATGCATGAGGAACAGCATAAAATTCAGATGGCCGGTATGACAGCCTACATTACCAAGCCGATTGTAAACCAGACCATGTTGCAGACCATGTCAACCTGTCTTGGGGGCAGAGTAAATGCTGTAAGGGAAGAAGAACTTTTCAGTCAGGTGCCAATACCTCAAATAGAGGGGCTTGATCTGGATACTGCCTTGGATAATCTGGACGGCGATCAGCAACTGTACCTGGAGATTCTGCGCATATTTATCCAAACCCAGGCAAATACTGCCATTGATATTGAGAATGCCCTGAAAAATGGAGATTTGGCCCTGGCCAGACGTCAGGCCCACACAATCAAGGGGTCGGCTGGCAATATCGGTGCAACACGCCTGCTTGAGCTTTCGATAGTATTGGAGCAAGCGATTATACAGGAATCATCGTCGGAGAATCTTAAGGAGGCGCTTGGCATGTTTGCAGCGGAAATGAACAGGATGATTATGGAATTTAAAAAAGCAGAGCATTTAGGAACAGAGGAGCATCATTAGTGATTACAGACAGACATCAGGATATGGAGCGTTCTGCCATCAGCGAAAATCAGGGCTGGCTGAAGACAATCAGTGTCAGATATTTAGCTCTGTTCTGTTTGACTGAAATCTGCTTGATTGCATTGCTTTATGCAGCCTGGCAATACAATCGCACGATCTACCTTGAAAACAGGTCAAAACACCTCCAGACAGCAGCCTCATCGGTTGTAATTCGATCGGAGGCAGTTGCCCATGCAATCACCCATGAGATTATTCAGCAGCCTGAAATACTGAAGCCGCTTCAGGGTGCTATAAATGCCTCGGAAGCACAACGTAAGGTCATCAGAAAAGAACTATACGACAAGCTGTATGATACCTTTCAGAGGCTCCAGAAGGAGAACCCGCTATTACTTCAGTTTATATTACCCGATGGCACCAGTCTGCTGCGGATGCACAAACCGGAACACTGGGGTGATCAACTTTTCTAGGTGAGGGAGGTACTCCGTTTAGCAGCGTCTGAACGAAGAGAGGTAACTGGATACGAAAGCGGTCGTTATACGCTTGGAGCCTATCGCTTTGCATTTCCCCTGTTTTGGCAAGGCAATTTTATCGGAATTGCAGAGTTGTCTCTGGACGGCCAGATATATGTAGAACAGCTTGAACATCAATACAAACAAAGCTTCTGGATACTTTTGGCAAAAAAAGATATTGCCCTGGCCAAACAGACAGACCAGACAGGTCAATTAAAGCAGCAAAGCAGTATTAACCAGGATTACCTGGAATTGTCTTCAGCGGATCAGGAAATGAATACCGCTAAAAAAGCCGCTCTTCTTAACGAGCTTCACAACAACAATAAGGTTCGCAACCTGACTTCCTGTCAATCGCTTTTCAGTGTACCCACTGAATCTATCCAGGGGTTGTCTGGTGTTGCTACATTCATACCTGTCAGTAATTTAAAAAAAGAGCGTGAAGCCTATCTGTTGGTTCTGGGGCAAGCACCAATCCTGAAGCAATTTGATCGGAATCTGTATGTTATAGGAACTATTGGCACTTTTCTTCTCTTGTTACTAGCTGTTCTTGCGCGACGTACCAGCATAAACCGTCGGATTATGCTGGAAGAACGTGAGACTCTGAAGGCGATTACAGATGCGATGGGTGAAGGTCTGCTGGTTCAGAATCTACAGGGTTCGTTCCTCTATCAGAATCCCAAATCATTAAAACTGCTCGGTTATACGGATGAACAGTTGAGATTACAATCTGTGCATCTGTTGATTCATCAACATGGTGAGGATGAACAAGGTGATTGTCCAATATTCAGCACAACACTTTCAGGTAAAACATATCATAATCCTGATGAAGCTTTTAGCAAAGCTGATGGCCAGACATTGCCTGTTGAGGTGATTGCAACTCCGCTTGTCCGTTCAGGTGTAACTGTCGGTTCGGTAACTCTGTTCAGGGATATCAGGCAGCAAAAGGAGTCTGAACTGCATATCCTGCGTATGAACAGACTATACGCAGCGTTAAGCGCAACAAATCATGCCATAGTTAATATCAGTAACCGGAATGAGCTTTTCAATCAAATCTGTTGCATAGCTGTTGAGTATGCAGGTTTTAAAGCGGCTTTTATCGGGCTTCTGAGTGATGAAGGGAAAAGTCTGATACCAGTTGCAGCAGCAGGCGAAAACGCCAAGATATCTAATGAGCCTATTACACTGCATCACTTCAATAAAAGTTGCAAGATATCAGAAAGCCTTCCTAAACGGATGTCTCACATTTGTAGCCAGCGGTGCGCTCTTTCAGGCATGATTGAAAGATGTGGCGTCTGTCTCGGTGACAAACAGACCAATATCGGTGTATATCCGCTGATGTGCGATGGGCGAGTCACAGCGGCTATGGTGTTTTATTCCGATGAGCCTGGAATATTTGATCAGAAACTGACTGAACTTCTGGAAGAAATGGCACAGGATGTATCCTTTGGCCTTGATACTATTTTAAGATATGAACAGCATATGCAAGCTCACGATGAACTTCAGAGGATATCTAACTATGATGCGTTAACCGGACTTCCAAACCGTACACTGCTGCTTGATCGGATTGATCAAGCCATCGCCAGTGCTGCTAAAAATGATTCCACAGTCGGATTGTTACTGATCGGACTGGATCGTTTCAAACAGATAAACAACTCGTTTGGCCATGCGACTGGTGATTATGTACTCAGGAGCATAGCTCTGCGTTTGAAGGAGGTTGTACCAGGTGGAGCCACGCTTGCACGTCCTGGTGGTGATGAATTTTTGTTTTTAGTGCCGGACGTGCTTATGAGCGGTTGTGTTCATCTGGCCGGGACTCTTTTATCCGCTATTTCAAGTCAACCAATAGACACTGCTGAACAATCCCTTACCTTGACAGCTCGCATAGGTATCAGTCTCTGGCCTTCGGACGCCAGTAATGGCGAAGGTCTGCTTAAAAATGCCTACACAGCCTTAAGTCGCGCAAAGCAGGGTGATGAAGGTAGCTACCAGTTTTTTACTGCGGATATGACTACACGTTCAGTAGAGCGTCTGACCCTTGAAAATGAGCTGCGCACTGCACTGCAACAACAGCAGTTTGTGGTCTATTATCAACCAAAGATCAATATCTCAGACAGCAGTCTGGCTGGATGTGAAGCCCTGGTGCGCTGGAATCACCCAAAACAAGGGATCGTTGGACCAAACTGGTTTATCCCTGTAATGGAAGAGATAGGGCTTATCGGACAGCTTGGCAGTTGGGTGCTGGAAGAGGCGTGCAGGCAGACTGTTCAGTGGAAAAAGGCTGGAATAGCGTCGTTTGTTACAGCGGTTAATATCTCTATTGCACAACTGAAAAGCCAGACACTGTTGCCGGATGTCAGAGCAATTCTGCAAAGCACCGGAATGAATCCATCGGACCTTGAACTTGAAATTACCGAAAGTACGGCAATGCATGATGTCAAGCGAACACTTTCTGTAATGGAAGGAATCAAGTCGTTAGGAATCCGAATTGCAATTGATGACTTCGGCACAGGCTATTCATCACTCTCGCACCTTAAACGTCTCACAGCAGACACACTTAAGATTGACCGTTCATTCATCAAGGACCTGCCCGATGACAAGGAAGACAGTGTTATAGCTGAGGTGATCCTGGACTTGGCCAAAAATCTGGGAATGCAGGTGGTGGCAGAAGGTGTAGAGACGCAGGAACAGCTTGATTTTCTTAAAGAACGTGCCTGCAAGTATGTACAAGGTTACTATTTTGCAAAGCCTATGACTGCTAATCAGTTTGTTGAGTTTGCCAACGCATTGAAACAGGGGGTAAACAGCGAAATTTGAAAAGTTTCAGAAAATTTTGACAGAAAACAAACATATTGGGGCCTCTTTCAAAAGTATTCCGTTCATGGTTCGACAAAAGCTCACCATGAACGGAATAACAGTGGGTTATGGGGCATAGCCCGTTTAACTTACCCGTTCACCCTGAGCTGTGAGCTTGTCGAAGTCGAACAGTCAAATGGTAAAACAGGACTTTTGCAAGTGGCTCATTGATGTGTTTGTTTTTAAACAACAAAGGGGGCATACAAGCCCCCTTTGTCAGACATTTAATCAGCAGGAAAAAAAATCAGGCTTCAACCTTCCACTGGCCATGTAAATTGCAGTATTCCCTTGCAGTAACCTTATCAGCAGTAATACAGAAGGTAGCCTCCGGGGCCTGCCCTGGCTCAAGAAATTTGGTGTACACTTTGTCATCTGCAATCAGCTCAATCCATTGAATGTAATGTTTCTCTTCCATAGGATGGGCAACTTCACCCACTTTAACCGTAATCGTACCATCTCCTTTAACGATTACAGGCACATGTTTTTCTTTTGCAGCATCCACCGTATTTTCAACCAGCAGTTGCATATTCTCTCCACAGCAGACAATGTTGGCACCGCCACCCTTCATAACTTCGATAATGTTACCGCAATGGGGGCATTTGTAGAGTTCAAGACGATTAGGCATTTTATTATTCCTCCTGAATGATGTTTAGGCTATTTGCCTTGTTAAATGTAAAGTAATGATACCCGATTTTCAGATGATTGCAAACCTAAAAAAGACAAATATAGTCTTTTTGTTGTTTGTCTTGATTTATCGTGACTACTCGACATAATCGGCAGAGCTTGCCAAAAAAATCTGTCATCCCCGAATGCATCTATCGGGGATATGGTTTTAGAGCCAATATAGATTCCCGATTACACCCTCGGGAATAACACTACTTGATAGCGTGCTGAGTAGTTAATATTTAATAGCTGAAATTCTTATAATATTTGTTGCATATGTTAACTTTGGATTTACTTTTTATGTTTTGGTTATATGATTATTACAGCATGTAATTGGTGCAAATTATAAAGATACGTGTAAATATCAACCGAAAACTTACCTTCATGACACAACTCAAAAACAGCGTTGCTTTCCCTGCCACCAGGGATGCCGGTAACAACCAGCATGATGGAGAGGTGGGGGATGTCGTGGTAACTTGTGCATAAATATGTCAAGAGCGGTTGGCTGGAACCACTTGGATGTGGTGACTATCGGCGGCCAGGGGAACAGTTAACCCGTAGTGGTTCTGTTGCAGCACTCAATTTTCAGGGAGCTCAACTCCATATTGGTGGGAAATCTGCTCTCGCCGAACATGGGTGTACTCATTATCTGGTGTTAGGTTGCCAAAAGCTTTACCTGTACAGTTCTAAACGCCCAAAAACGTATTAATTTTGGTGCAGATTACGTCTATATCCGCACACAGAAGATACTCTGCACCACCCAGTAAAACAGGCTGATGTATAGCGAACAATACAGAGGCTCTTTCAAAAAGATTGTCATGCCGGAAATGTTTTATCCGGCATCCATG
>DYNH01000154.1 GCA_020721175.1 Trichlorobacter lovleyi
TTTTCTGTATTATATCAGATAAAATATTAAAGTCAATAAAAAACCACTACCCGAAGACCTTTTGGCTGGTGAAAACTGGGAACAAAAGATTATTAAAATTATTAAGAATTCCGATTATTTTATCGCATTACTCTCCGACAAAGCAATTTCAAGCGAAGGGTTTTTCCATAAAGAATTGAAAAAGGCGATTGAAAGGCTTGAAAGGTTTCCAGAATCCAAAATTTTCATTATTCCCATTCGTATTGATGATTGCGCTTCAGATAACGAAATATTAAATTCTCTTCACAGAGTTGATCTGTTTCCTTCTTATGAAAAAGGGCTTGGAAAAATCATCCGTGTTCTTGCGCCTGAAAGCCTATCTTGTAAAGACGATCAAAGCAGTTTTGTCAATCGTGAAGATGAATTACGACTGACCTGCGGCAAAAATGCAATTTCCCGGATATTATTTGAAGCTCCTATCGGATATGGCAAGACAAAACTCCTGAAAGCGGTCGGCACCAGACTTTATCAGGAAGGATGGGTTTGTATTTACTTGGAAATACCGAAAGATTTATGCTCTGCGATTGAAATTTCTCATATTCTTGCTGAAAAAGTCGGTATTTCCGATAAAATATTTAATGATTTAAAATCGTTGGGATATGAAATAGCCAAATTTCTGGAAAGCCGGGGCGAGCAATCTTCAGGTATTGTTCTGCTGATAGATAATATCGAAAGAATGAAACAGGAAGAATTTGAAATTTTTACAACTTATTTTCTCAATCAGATACAACAAGATGCTAAAATTAAAATATATTTTGCAAGTCGGATTATATCCTCACTATGGAATGAGCGGATAAAAAGTTTCTTCAAAAAAACAATCTTCCTATCGCCGTTCCAATATCTTTATGTCAGAGAGACTGTTACAAAATTATGCGATCCGAATGTAAAAGAATATGATTCAAATGCCGCATATCTGATGCAGATTACCGGCGGACATCCGGGCTGCATTGCACAAATCATTGAATCGTTTGATTTAAATAATGAATCAGTTGAAGAAAGTTTTAACAAAAATCCGGACAGTTATAAAAACATTATTTTGCCGGTAATCAATGAGATTCGGCAGTCTGTTCCTGAATTGTTAAGGGATATAGCAGATATGTTAAGCGTATTTCGGCGATATGATTTCCGTCTGCTGAAAAAAATCCTTAATTCGGGTATTATCGAATATCCTTACGGAGCGGACAAATTGGAAAGAGAACTGACAACCGCCTGTTTGGTGAGAAGGAATATCGGCTTTATTCAGGATGATATTGTCCGCCGCCTCTTATCTCTGCGTCTGCAATGGGAAAATCCCGATCATTTTCTTGATCTGTGCAGAAAAGCCGCAGAAATTTATGAGCAGGATTTGGAAAACCGCATATCCGGGCTTGAACTGATTGTCATCGAAGGCATTTATCAGGAACTTCGGCTTGCGTTCTATCAACAGGAACAGGCGTTGGCGGCAAGAAAGCAGCTCCGTGAAGCGTTTTTTTCCGATAGCGGAATCCTGAAAAAGTATCTGGATATATTGAATTGCAAACCTGAAAAGCAGGATATTATTGCAAATTTTATCGGACTTTTGGAAGAAGAGAAAAATCCTGACTGGGAATTTCAGTTTGCCGTCAACTTCTTTCTGCGACATGAGCAGTACAACAATGAACCTTACACGATGCTGATCGCTCGTGTTAAAGAATTCTTCAATTGGAAATAAGGGGGTAATGATGATCACACAAGTTCCGTTTATCAACCGTGAGGAAGAGTTAACACAGATTGAGGAATTGATCGGGCAGTGGGGAACACGCCGCATACTCTGCATACAGGCATCAGGCGGTATCGGCAAAACCCGTCTGCTTCAGGAAGTCAGACGAAAACAGACAGCGAAATCAGATAGTGCGGAACATGGTATCATTGTTACGGAAATTATTGATTTTGATGATGATAGCTTTCATAATCCTAAAAATCTGCTGCATAAAATTGCTGAAATTTCAGATGAGAAGAAGTTCGAGCCTTATTTCCGGGTCTTGAGCGAATTGCGGAATATGGAAAAGGCAGATTCGATTTCCGAAAGAGTGCTTAGAACATTTTTGGAGAAACATGAACAGGCTTTCACAGATTGCTTCAGAACCATACGATCAAGAGTCGTCTTGTTTATGGATACCTGCGAGGCAGTGCAGGGAACGGAATTATGGGATTATCTTGCCAAGATCATTTCACAGATTGAAAATATTTTTATCCTGATAACGGGTCGTAATGCAAAACAAGTCGGAACATTTTTGCAGGAAAAAACCCAGGAAAATATCCGATTCATCGCTCTGAAGCCTTTGAATAAAGAGGCAAGCGCAAAGTACCTGACGCATAAACAGCGGATTTCTCAGGTTTCTCTGGAGCCTGAACTGATCAGAAATCTGATTATTCTTGCTCAGGGGCGTCCGATTCTTCTTGATCTTGCCGTAGAATGGCGGCTGCGTGAAATCCCGCTGGATTGGCTGCTTGAAAATACGCCGGAAGAGGGTGTTTTTTCTGAGAAACAGATAGAAGAATTTGAACGTCAATTGATCTGTCATATAGCCGATACTCAGCTTTTTACAGACTGGCTGATTTTGCTGATGGCGATTATCTACCCTCTGAATGCCCGGATGATTGCCGAACTGCTGGATATGCCTGAACATCAGGCGAATACGCTGTTTGAACAAGCTGAAAAATTCGTGTTTGTGAAACAATTGCCTGACAAACGTATTTCATTGCATGATGAGATGCGGAGAATGATCAACAAATATGTCTGGACCAGCGTTGACCCGGATGGAGAACGGCAGAGGGATTATCTGGAGCGTCAGATTCGATCTCTTGGCAGACGAATTGAGAGAGTGCAGGAAGAAGAAAAAACATATCGCTATCAGAAAGATATTTCGGAAGAACTGAATGCTTCAATGATACGGGAATCCTTGGAGCAGGAGCGGTGGGAGCTTAAAAAAAGACTTCTGGATCATATTCTGCCCGCAGATATTGATGAAACCGTGAAAGTGATCACGGATTTGTTTGATGAAAGCACCAGAATTTATCGTCTTTTTTTCCGAAAGAGCCTGATTGAGCGCATGGAACAATGTATCCGCCGGCTTTCTGCCAAACATACTGCCGAACGCTATGAACTGAAAAAACGTCTGATAAAATATTTTCAGGACTGTGGCGAATATCAGAAAGCAAGCGATTTGGTAACAGAAATTTTGCAGGAAGAAGCAATATTGCCTGAGCAGCAGATTGATATGACGATTCAGAATGCCAACTTACATATCAGATTGGGAAATTTGGAACAGGGAATTGCCGACTTCAAATCTGCGGCATCTGTCAGTAAAAAGCAGGATTTTCAGAAATATCTTATTCGCTCCTTAAACGGACTGGGATGGGCATATCGAAATCAGGGGCATTTTGATCGGGCGTTGGAAAATTATCTTGAGGCATATCACCTCAGCCTTGACATCGGAGAGTACAAGCAGATTGCTCTGCTATTGAATAATATCAGCTATATATATGCACGAAAAGGAAAATTTCAATCTGCTTTGGAGAATTGCCGCAGAGCGTTGGAATTGTGCAAAGACAGAGAATTCAGAAGAATCATGGGTTTTGCATACAGCACGCAGGGAGAAATTTATATCCGATTCGAGCATCCCAAAGAAGCGACAGAATCTTATGAAAAAGCATTGGATATTTTTCAAAAAGAGGCTGATTCCGAATGGGTAAGCACAGTGCAATGCGGATTGGCGGCTGTGCATTTATCTCAGGAAGAGTTTGATAAAGCAGAGGAACATCTCAATCAGGCAATACAAAATGCTCCTGAAAATCTCAAACATCGGATTCTGTATTATATGAGCAGAATTCATATAGGCAGACATCAGTTGAATGACGCCCGTCAGAAATTGGAAGAAAGCCGGATTCTGAGTCGTAAAATCGGGGATTATTTTTATGATTATGTTACTTTTTTAAAACTTATCGAATTGGCTTACGAATTTCGGGAATACGGTCAATGGAAACAATTCAATGATGAGCATAACCGATTGTATGGCAGCAGGAAAAGCGAAATGGATTTGAGACTCAGAGGTTCCTGTATGCTGAGTATCGCAAATCTGGCGTTATGCAGCGGAGAGTATGAAGAGGCTCTGGCAGTCTATAAAAAAAGTCTGATGATGATGGTAAAATATGAAGTTTTATGGCGTTACAGTGTGGGAGAGCAGATCAGAAGAGCCGATAAGCAGATTCGTGAATGTGTTCGGAAAGATTTGCTTGTCAAACTTGCCAAAGATATGATTTTATGTTGGAAAGAAAATCAGGCATTGATGTTGAATTCGCCGGAATCCCTGCTGATTTTTCAGGAATGGGTCGCTTGAAGGAGATGAACATGAATAGCAGATATTATGGGCGTCAATGTGATTGTGCGTGTGCGACGCATGAATCTCCGAATATTTTATCGGTATGGCTGCATCTGACCGAGCGATGTAATCTGCGATGTGCATATTGTTATCTTCCGCACAGCCGCTCTGATATGTCTCTTGAAACCGGATATGCGGCAGCAGATGCGGCATTCCGTTCTGCGGTGAATCATGGCTATGATGAGATTTTGTTCAAATATGCCGGAGGCGAGCCGTTGCTTTGCGTTGAAAATATGTCAAAGCTTCATCGCTATGCACAGACTTTGGCAAAGAAACATAATATTCTGATAGACGGCGTTGTTCTCAGCAACGGAACTCTGCTGACGCCGGAGATTATTGAACAATTATCGCTGCTCAATCTGCGCCTGATGATTTCTCTTGACGGCATCGGAACTTTTCACGATTGTCAAAGATATTACCCTGACGGACAAGGCTCTTTCGATGCTGTTTCAAAAGCAACAGACTTGGCAATGTCATATCATCTGATTCCTGATATTTCAGTAACGATCAGCGGGCGCAATATTGCCGGTCTGCCGGAACTCACCGCTTGGCTGTCAGAACGCAATCTGCCGTTCAGCTTCAATTTTTATCGTGAAAATAATCGTTCTGCTTCGGAAAAAGATTTGCGATTGGAAGAGGATAAATTTATCAAAGGGCTGCTGTCAGCATATAAAGTGATAGAATCGCATCTGAATCAGAGAATTTTATCTTTTCCGCTCGCAGATCATGCGGATTTCGGCATTCCGCATTTAAGACCTTGCAGCGTGGGGCATAGCTATCTTGTGTTTGATCATCAAGGGCATGTGGCAAAATGTCAGATGGATATGGGCAATGTGATTACCGATATTTTTCACGCTGATCCGTTGTCGCAGATTCGCATCAGAAGCAACGGCATACAGAATATATCGGTGGACGAAAAAGAAGAATGTCAGGAATGTCAGTGGCGATATTGGTGTGCCGGGGGCTGTCCTCTGCTGACCTATCGTGCAACAGGTTATTTTAATCGGAAATCGCCGAATTGCAATATTTACAAAGCAATTTATTCTGAAATTGCCCGTTTGAAAGAATTGCCTATTTCCCCTTGACAAATAAGTTCATACAGTGTAGCGATTTGCGTTGTTTTAACCAC
>DYNH01000155.1 GCA_020721175.1 Trichlorobacter lovleyi
TTGATTTATTTGGCGTCCCCGAGACGATTCGAACGTCCGACCCTCTCCTTAGGAGGGAGATGCTCTATCCTGCTGAGCTACGGGGACTTGATTACTTCTTTTATCAGAATTGAAGCAATGAGTAAACCTTTCCTTCAGGCAATCGCTTGCGACCTTCAAGAAAACAGAGTTCGGACATAAAACAGCATTCAACAATATTACCTTTAAGTTGAGTGACCATGTCAACTACCGCTGCTGCAGTTCCTCCGGTTGCAAGCAGGTCGTCTGCAACCAGAATGTTTTCGCCTTCTTTTATGGCATCTTTGTGAATTTCTAGTGTATCAGTACCGTATTCCAGCTCGTAAGTCTTGCTGAAGGTTTCTGAAGGCAATTTTCCAGGTTTTCTGACCAGAACTACACCAGCACCCAAACGGTATGCCAACACAGAACCAATTATGAAGCCACGGGCCTCAACACCAACAACCTTATCTATCTGCTGTCCTATATAACGGTTGGCTATTGAGTCAACCATTTTTGCAAACGATTTGGCATCTTGAAGCAATGTAGTTATATCCTTGAATACAATGCCTTTTTTAGGGAAATCATAAACGTCCCTAATGCTCAATTTGAGATCTTCCATTTTAGTTTTCTCCTTTTACTGAACTTGCAGTCTTGACCGAAATTTTAAGCTTTTCAATAGATTTGGCTTCTATCTGGCGTATTCTTTCTCTTGTTACACCAAAGCTGTTGCCTATTGTGTCAAGTGTCTGAGGGTCTTGATCATCAAGACCAAATCGCAGTCCCAAAATAGTACGTTCATTTTCATTCAGTTGTTCTAAAAATTCGGTTACCTTGTCATAACTGTCTATATTTTCGAGCAAATCAGAAGATGATACAGAGCTGGTGTCTTCAATTGTGTCAACCAGAAAAAAATCATTACCTTCACCAATCGGGGTATCTATCGAGCAGGTTCTCTTCAGCAAGATCATCAAACGGCGAATGTACGCCGGTTTAAACTGGAGACTTTCAGCAATATCCTGAACAGAAGGTTCTCTTTGCAGCTCATGTGAAAGCTGGCGGGCGGTTTTAATCATACGGTAAATATCATCTGATATATGTACCGGAAGTCTGATAGTTCGTGAGTGATTCACCAAGGCCCGTTCGATAGACTGACGAATCCACCAGGTTGCATATGTTGAAAAACGGCACTCTTTCTCAAGTGAAAATCTTTCTACCGCCTTGATTAAACCGAGGTTACCTTCTTCGATCAGGTCAAGAAAAGGCAGTCCACGATTAAGATAACGCTTTGCTATCTTAACAACCAGACGCAAATTAGCTTCAATCATCCTGTTACGGGCAGAACGGTCGCCGGTTTCAATCTTTTGAGCAAGCTCTTTTTCTGCCTCTGCGGAAAGCAGAGGAGTCCGCTGGATATCCCTCAGATAAATCTTTACCGGATCGTCAATCGGAAGGCGTTCGTTGAGTATTGGCAAATCATCCAATTCCAGTGAAAAATCTTCATCTATAGACTGCACAAAATCAACGGGTGGCTCCATATCATCATTCAAGGCCGCTGTACTGAGATATTCTTCCTTTAGAGTGGGGGCCGACAGCATAAATCTCCTTAATCAGTGTCATTGCCAGCCTTGCTGGCCAATTAAAGGAACAAAACGGCAACCTATTCCTGTCTCTGTCTGAAAGATTCCGTCGTCACCCCTTGTAATGCGCACCAGTGTCTGACTGGATTCATCACCAACAGGGATAATCAGACGGCCTCCAGGGACAAGTTGCGCTGCAAGGGTCTCAGGCACGGCAGGGGCACCTGCGGTCACCAGTATTGCGTCAAATAGCCCTGCATCAGGCCAGCCCAGAGTACCGTCGCCTACCTTGATATTTATATTAAGCAGATGCAACGAATCAAGTACCTTGCGAGCCTGCATTGCCAAAGAGCGAATTCTCTCAACAGTCCATACCCTGCGCGCCAGATTGGCAAGTATGGCTGTTTGATAACCTGAACCGGTACCTATTTCAAGGACATGCTCGCTGCCGGTCAAATCCAGCAAATCAGTCATAAGTGCCACGATGTAGGGTTGCGAGATAGTCTGCTTTTCGCCAATTGGCAAAGGCCCGTCGCAATAAGCTTGTGCAGCCATAGCTTCTTGTACAAAAAGATGGCGCGGAACTTTTTTAAATACTTCAATCAGGCGTGGAGTTGTTACTCCGCGGGCAATAATCTGATCCTGCACCATTCGCCTTCTGGCTATATCAAAATTCACCGTTACTAACCCCGAAATTGATAAATTGCGTGACAACATAGCAGAGCATGGCCTTAAATGTCCAGTACCAGACAGAATATTCGATAAAATACTTGATACTGTGGTGAGATTGAACTTGATAAATGAGGGTATCCCATACACTCTTTTTGATGGTATTTTACAACGAAACAAGATGGACTGCCTGAAGGCGCAGTGCGGTATTGAAGCCTTGACAGGCATCAAACGTAGTCCCATTCAAGTGTGAGGTATAGCTTAACTACCACCCCTGCGACAGCAACTCCTTGATAGTCACCTTATCCAGGACTGAAGCACAGGTCTCCCAGTCACAATCTTCCACTTTAGGCGAACGGCATCAAATAATAGTTCCTCCCCCTTCAAGGGGGAGGCTAGGAGGGGGGTGGTGTTTTTATTCGTAACATGTTAAAATCGTTAAATCAACCCCATCCTCACCCCAGCCCTACCCTTGAAGAGGAGGGAGTAATTGGAACTGTTAATTCCTGCCGTTAGCCTAAATCCGGTTTTGGACAGCGGTTACAAAGAACTGCAATGTGTGTCGGTCAGTATCAATAGTGCAGCTTAGATTGCCGGGCTGAATCATCATATTCAAGCAATCTCGAAAGTTGACAAAAGACCTCTTCAGCAGTTATTTGTTCCATACATTCTACTTTCCCCCTGGTTGTAATTGCACAGGTTTCGCTGTTACAGGGAACACATGGCCAGTCCTTCTGAATTACCGTCACGTAATCATATCGTTGCACACCACTGTTTTCCGCAAAAGGAGAATGCTCTTTGCATCCGTTAGGCCAGGGCGCCCAGTATCTTGTAAGGCTGGGGCCATAAATGGCGATTGTTGGAACTTTACAGGCAGCAGCAATATGGGTTGTTGCGGTATCTATCCCGATATATGCGGAACAACCTACCAGGGCTGCTGCGAACTGATTAAGAGAGCCGGAGGGGAAGATCGCTGCGTCGTTTGGTGAAAACGAAAGTATCTCCTTCAAATAGTTGCCCTCTTCAGTACCGGGGATTGAGGTAAAAACAACCTTGCAATCGGTTTCTGTATGAATAATGCGGGCCAGTTCTCCCCATTTGGCTGCACTCCAGTACTTGAAGAGCTTCATGCTGTACGGGTGAATCAGGATATATTTTTTGCAGGATATTGAGCTGAGTGCATACTTCAGATCATCCTGATCATAGCCCATGGTCAGACAGGGTATCGGTTTGATAGCCATCAGATGTGCCAGCATCTGCATATTAGAAACAACATGTGTCAGATTGTTGGTAACGGTATGAAAATGCAGCAGCAGATGTTTCCACCATTCCATGCGGCGGCCGTTTGTAATCCCCAGGGAAACCTTTCCAGCCAAAGCCGCAGCGATAACAGTGCGGTCAGAAGGATAGGCGGCAATAGCAATGTCGTATCTCTTGTAAAGTGAGAGCAATTTGGTAAAGGCAATGCCACCCTTGGGGATTTTTATAATATTCCTGACATGAGGATTTTTTAGAACTGCCTTTTCAGTGCCTTCAAAAAGCAGATAATCCACCACCGCATCTGGCCGGGCCGTTTTGATTGACAATGCCAGTGATGTTGTCACCATAACATCACCGATGTATCTGAAGCAGACAATCAGGTATGATTCCGGCTTGGCATCAGTCATAATGCAGCCGTCCGTCAATCCACCTTTCCATAAGTGAATGACCGTAGCGATTCTTTTCCCAGCAACTGTTAAACAGGTTACGTATCTTTTGAGTATTTCGCATCATCATCCGTTTCCACCAGTTTAAACGCCACTTTTTGTTGAAATAGGCCTTGTTTAAAAGGGCATATTCACTGGCCTCCTTTCGTCCTTTCACAGACTTTTGCGTAATGGAACCGAAGTGATGTATAAAAGAGGCGCCAACAGTACCCAGACGGAAACCGGCCTTTCTGGCGCGCAAGAAAAGGTCCTTGTCTTCATATTGTCCAATGCGAAAATTCTCATCAAAGACCCCGATGGTATCAAAAACAAGACGTTTTGCCATAAAGCAGATTCCGTTAACCTGTCCCGGTCTTACCAGATGCCTCATTCTAGATGTCAACTCAGCAGCGTAAATGTTGATATCATAATTAAGTTCCCCTTCGCGAATTGCAGGGGTCACCATATCCAGTTCAAATTTTTCAGCCGCTTCCAGTAGCTCTGATAACCAGTCCCTGCTGAGAATGACATCATTATTCATAACAACAATCCATTCTCCGGACACAGACCGGATTCCCTGATTGCATGCGCCAGCAAAACCCAGATTTTCAATGTTTGTAATAACTTTGACACCGCTGACTGATTGAAGATACCTGTCTGTTCCGTCAGAAGAAGCATTATCTACCAGGATTATCTCTGCCTCAGGAGTAACTGTATTTAACAGGCTTTCCAGGCAGCCCTGTGTATAGGCAAGCTGATTGTAGACCGGAATTACAATACTTACATGTTTATCTCTGTTCAGCATGTTTATCATTAACCCGATTATCCCCGAATGTAACGGTTGCAGATCCAGTTGTCAGTTCGTATAACTTAGCGTATTTGCAGAAGGTATATACAGAATAAAGCGTTGACAAGATGAAGCCTACCCAGCCATCCAGAAAACCCATGCGCAGCAGGTACATCTTCACAAAGGTAACCGGTGGACTGAACAGCATCCTGAGCAGGCTGGTTTTATGGCCTTTTTTGTAATGTTCGTCTGCGGCCAGAGAAGAATATCTATCAAGCCGTTTAAGGTAATCAGATATGTTGCGGTAGGTAAAGTGAAGCAGGTTGCCACGCAGGGTAGCAACAGGTCCGGAACATTCAAGTGTCTCATGTACCTTCCTCAGACTGAATGAGGCGCTTCTCCGATCATAGAGTCGGGTTGTATAATCAGGATACCAGCCGCAATGTCTGACCCATTTCTTTCCAAAATAGTTCTCCCTGGCCATCCTGAAGGCGCAAAAACCTTTAAAATCCGCAGTTACTATCTCTTTCATAAGTAATGGGGATATACGCTCATCAGCATCAAGATTCAGTATCCAGTCATGGCTGGCAAGCTCGGCTGCCCTGTTCTTTTGTCCGCCGTACCCCAACCAGTTTTGCTGATAAAAGCGAACCTTGGGGTATGAGCGGCAGATATCCTCTGTCCTGTCTGTACTGCCTGAATCAAGCACTATAATCTCGTCAACAAAATCCAGACTGACAAGACAATCTTTAATATTCTCTTCCTCATTAAACGTGATGACTGTGGCTGAAATCTTCATATACAGCTATCGTTGAACTGCAAACCGTGCAGCCTGCTGTACAGGCC
>DYNH01000156.1 GCA_020721175.1 Trichlorobacter lovleyi
AAGCCGGAATCCAGATTTTAACTGACTGAAAAGACTGGATCCCCGATAGAGGCATTCGGGGATGACAATCTTTTTGAAAAAGCTTCAGATATGAGGAGAAACAGATTTTATGTCACTGAAACTGCAAACCAAATTTACCATCATCTGCACCTTGTTGACTTTAACTGCAACAGTTGAGGCAAAAGAGTACAGATTTAATGTCAGCAACAGTTCTGCAAAAGCATACTGCCAGCCACTTGAGATAAAAATTATCAATAATGGCCAGCAGGTAGCGAACGGATTCAGCCCCAACGCCCTTAATCCAGGCAGTCCTCCTCAAACCGTGATACTCAAATCTGATTTCTGCACCCAGATTCAGTTCAAGACAGTTTGCTCAGGCCAGGTAAACCAGCACACCAGGGGTTGTTATGATGGAGCTGTTATAATCACCTCTGAAACAGAAATGAACTGAATCCTAGGTAACTATTCAGCAGACTATACTGCAAACGGGTATTAAAATGCGTTTTTGGGTAGGGGCGAGGCATGCCTCGCCCCTACATGCCTGCCGGGATGGCACTGTTTGATAGCGTGCTGCATAGTTACGAAAAAACTGGTATAGTTTTTGTGGCAAAATTAAAAATATAAAGATATAAAGAGGTTGTATATAAATATGCTGCTAATGATTGATAATTACGACTCATTTACCTTTAATATTGTTCAGTATCTTGCGCAGTTGGGTGAATCAGTCAGGGTTGTCCGAAATGATGAAATTACTGTTGCAGATGTTAAAGATTTAAAACCTGATCAGATCGTTATCTCTCCTGGCCCTTGTTCGCCTGAAGAGGCAGGAATTTCGGTTGGAGTGATCTGTGAATACAGCGGCAGGATACCCCTTTTGGGGGTCTGTCTGGGGCACCAGTCAATTGGGGCTGCCTTTGGTGGCAAGGTGGTACGCAGTATCGCCCTGATGCATGGCAAGACATCGCCTATTCATCATAACGGAGATGGGTTATTTGAGGGGCTACCAAACCCGTTTAATGCCACACGCTATCACTCGCTGGTGGTGGAGCAGGCAAGCCTGCCTGATTGTCTTGAAGTAACCGCCTGGGTGGATAATGGTGAGATTATGGGGCTGCGCCACAGGGAACTGCCGGTGTGGGGGGTGCAGTTTCATCCGGAATCAATCCTGACAGAGGGGGGAATGGAGTTACTGGGTAATTTCCTTAAGCTATCTCGCCATTTTGGGGTAAATACATGAACAGTCAACTCAACTGCGACTACCTGATTATAGGCGCCGGCATCATAGGTATGGCACTGGCCCGTGAACTGCACTCCCGACATCCATCTGCCGATATCCTGGTGATAGAGAAGGAGCCTGATGTTGCCCGTCACAGCAGTGGCCGGAACAGCGGGGTGCTGCACGCCGGGTTTTATTACACGGCTGATTCCCTGAAGGCCCGTTTTACCCGTGACGGCAACAGGCTTTTGCGTGAGTATGTCAAGAGCAGGGGGCTTGCTATTAATGAATGCCACAAGGTGGTGGTGGCTTCTGATGAAAGCGAGATTGAGGGTGTACTTGAACTGCAGCGTCGTGGCGAGCGAAACGGTGTTAATGTGCGGATTGTTGATGAGCAGGAACTGGCAGAGATCGACCCCAATGCCAAGACAACCGGTATCGCCCTTTATTCTCCAGATACCGCAACTGTTGATCCTTCCCAGGTCTGCCATGCCCTGAAGACTGATCTTGAACAGTCCGGTGTGCGGTTTCTATTTAATCAGGGATACCGTCATCGTCGGGGTGAGAATGCTATTGTTACCACCGGTGGTCTGGTAATTGAACCGGGCCTTTTGATTAACGCCGCTGGCCTTTATGCCGATTATATCGCCCGTGAATACAGCTTTTCTCAAAACTACACCATTATTCCGTTTAAGGGAATCTATCTGAAGTACACTGGAAAACAGAAGCCGGTATGCACAAACATCTATCCGGTACCCAACCTGCAAAATCCATTTCTGGGGGTGCATTACACCATTACTGTAGATGGTGGCATAGAGATCGGCCCGACTGCCATTCCGGCCTTCTGGCGTGAGAACTATGTGGGACTGGATAATTTTAATCTTGGAGAGCTGTTTGAGATCATCGGTTGGGAGTCCCGTCTGTTTCTGGCTGACAGTTTCGGTTTTCGCTCTCTGGCCTTTGAGGAGCTGCGTAAATACAACCGGTCTTACTTTACCGGACTTGCTGTAAAGATGGTAAAACAGCTTGATACGGATGGCTTTAACCAGTGGAGTAAATCCGGCATCCGCGCCCAACTGCTAAACAAAACTACTAAAGAGCTGGTGATGGATTTTGTGGTGGAAGGGGATAGCCGTTCCGTGCATGTCCTTAATGCCGTTTCCCCGGCCTTCACCTGCAGCTTTCCCTTTGCCACCTGGGTCGTAGATAATTATATCAGCAGGTTGTAATAAAAAATCAATATGTCAAAACAGTTAAAGCACAGAGGGACTTTGATCTCTTTTATTTAACCGCCTACTTGGGAAATTAAAATAAAAAGGCAGGATACCTGATGTTGAAAAAAGAGTTAGCAAAAGGGTATGAACCCCATGAAGTAGAGAAAAAGTGGTACAAGGAATGGCTTGACAGAAAGTATTTCCATGCAGATGAAACATCCCGCAGCAAGCCGTATAGCATCGTTATCCCACCCCCTAATGTTACCGGCGCGCTCCATATGGGTCATGCGCTTAACAACACCCTGCAGGATATACTTTGCCGTTGGAAAAGAATGTCCGGTTACAATGTACTCTGGATGCCAGGTACCGACCATGCCGGCATTGCCACCCAGAACGTGGTTGAAAGGCAACTGGCAACTGAAGGTAAGGACAGGCATGATCTGGGACGTGAAGCATTTATCAAGCGGGTCTGGCAATGGAAGGCGGAGTCCGGAGGCCAGATCATCGGCCAGCTCAAAAGGCTTGGCGCCTCCTGTGACTGGGAGCGGGAACGTTTTACAATGGACGAAGGGCTTTCAAAGGCAGTGCGTACTGTGTTTGTCAAGCTGTACCAGGACGGCCTGATCTACCGTGACAACCGGCTGATCAACTGGTGCCCACGCTGTCATACAGCCCTTTCGGACATCGAGGTTGAACATGAGGAGAAAAAAGGTCATCTCTGGCATATCCGCTATCCGGTGGTGGGACAGCCCGGGCGTTATGTTACAGTGGCCACAACCCGGCCTGAAACAATGCTTGGGGATACTGCTGTTGCCGTACACCCTTCAGATGATCGTTACACTGACCTGAAAGGCGCCAGGGTGCTTCTTCCGCTGGTGAACCGCGAAATTCCGGTAATCTTTGATGATTATGTTGAACTTGAATTTGGAACCGGTGTGGTCAAGATCACCCCAGCCCATGATTTTAACGACTTTGAGGTAGGATTGCGCCACGGTCTTGACAGGATCAATATCTTTGATGAATCAGGTATTATCAATGCTGCCGGGCATCAATACGAGGGAATGGAGCGTTTTGCAGCCCGCAAAAAGATTGTGGAAGAACTGGAGGCTTCGGGGCTGCTTGAAAAGATCGATGATCATGGCCTTTCGGTCGGGGGGTGCTATCGTTGCAAGACAGTGGTTGAGCCATATCTGTCTCTGCAGTGGTACGTGAAGGTAGGCCCGCTTGCAGAGCGGGCCATGCAGGCTGTTAAGGATGGAAGAACCCGGATATTGCCTAAACAGTGGGAGAATACCTATTTTGACTGGATGGAAAATATCAGGGACTGGTGCATTTCACGTCAAATCTGGTGGGGCCACCGGATACCGGCCTGGTTCTGTGATCATTGTGGCAAGGTTACAGTGGCAATGGATGATCCAACCTGCTGCAGTCACTGCAAAAGTGATGAGATTCGCCAGGAGACTGATGTACTGGATACCTGGTTTTCTTCGGCTCTCTGGCCATTTTCCACCATGGGATGGCCTGATCTTACCCCTGAACTTAAACTGTTCTATCCTACATCCTGTCTGATAACAGGTTTTGATATTCTGTTTTTCTGGGTTGCCAGGATGATGATGATGGGGCTGCATTTTATGGATGAGGTGCCTTTCAGGGATGTCTATATCCATGCCTTGGTCAGGGATGCCCAGGGACAGAAGATGTCAAAATCAAAGGGTAATGTTATTGATCCCCTGACAGTGGTGGAGCAGTATGGCACCGATGCCTTCCGTTTTACCCTGGCTGCCTTTGCTGCCCAGGGACGGGATATCAAACTTGCGGAAGAGAGGATCTCAGGATACAGAAACTTCTGTAACAAGATCTGGAATGCAGCCCGCTTTACCCTGATGAACCTGGAAGGATTTGATCCGGATGCGGTTAAAACAGAAAACCTCTGCCTGAGTGAGGCAGATGAATGGATACTGCACCGCCTGAACGAAACAACCAGAGAGGCCAATCGTACGCTGGAAGAATACCGCTTTAACGATGCAGCCATGACACTTTACCAGTTTACCTGGAGTGAATTCTGCGACTGGTACCTGGAATTTTCAAAGCAGGAGCTTTATGGCGATGATCCTCTGCGGCGTCAGACCACCCAGTACATACTTTGGACTGTGCTGGAACAACTGTTGCGACTGATGCATCCGATTGTACCTTTTATTACGGAAGAGATCTGGCAGACGTTGCCCAAAGGCAATCGCTGCAATCTGCGCGGTTCAGGCGGTGACTGGGCTCCCTCCTTAATGCTTGCGCCGTATCCCCAGCCACGCGAAGACTGGCAGTTTGAGGAATCTGCACGCCAGATGGAGCAGGTTATGGAGGTGATCTCTGCAATCCGTACGATTCGCGGAGAGATGGAGGTGCCACCATCCCGTGAGATTACTGTTATCCTCTCAACAACATCCCGTCGCTCTGAAAAACTTGCCTTGCTTTTTGAGTCCAAGATCAAGTCTCTGGCCAGGGTTGGTGAGCTGACTATCGGATATGATCTAGAAAAACCAGACGACTCCTCTGTGCAGCCTGCTGGCAAATTCCAGGTATATGTGCCACTTAAGGGACTGGTTGATGTTGCTGAAGAGGAAAAAAGGCTTTTAAAGGAGATTGGCAAGCTGGACAAGGAGATTGAGATGTTTTCCAGAAAACTGGAAAACCCGTCTTTTACAGACCGGGCCCCTGCAGATATTGTAGCAAAGGAAAGGGCCAAACTGGCAGAGGTGTTGTCTAAAAAAGCGGTGCTGGAAGAAAGCCTTACAAAGATCAGGAGGATTGCCTGATTCGGGGCATATCGGCAATCTTTTACTATTTTTTGTGACTATACAGCATCATCAGAAGGGTAGGCATCTTGCCTGCCCTGCAAGCGAGGTTATCGCTTGCATCGTTTTGAAAAACGAGCCTCTTTCAAAAATATTGTCATGCCGGAAATGTTTTATCCGGCATCCACGCATTTAAGCAGTTAGAATCTGGATTCCGGCCTGACCCCTGACGGAATGACAAAATTTCAGACTTTTGCAAGAGGCTCAAACTATTCGAGCATGAAGCCGCTCGAAACGCAGGCAGGATGCCTGCGCTCCCCTATTGTA
>DYNH01000157.1 GCA_020721175.1 Trichlorobacter lovleyi
CTGAAATCAGACTTGAATACCCTCATCAGATCCAGGTTCGCACTATGATCCTGATCCTGGGAGTCCATGTAACGCAGATTACCTTCAAATACTATTCCACTCTGATGCACATTCAGGTCAATCTTGCCATATGGATTAAACCCGTTTGTGGTTCTTAACGAAGAGTATTCGTTGACCTTCTTGATATCCTTCTGGCTGGTGATGGCTGCAACGCCGGTTTCCAGATTGGCTGAAAGCGACTTGTCGCCATCAGCCCCTGCGGACAAGGGCGCCAGCAGAACAAATGCCGCCAGCCCGTTCAGCCATATTCCGTATCCTTTCATAAAGATCCTCCTACAAGATTTAGATTGGAAATCAACGGGTTAACCCCTTGGATCCGTCAGGCCATCCACGGGTATGATCCGTATTGACAGCAGGAGCGGTCTGGGACGGCAGGTCGCTGCCATGCACCTTGGAATGGCAGACCGTACATTTTGTGCCAAAGGCCTGTGCCCAGGCGTCACTACCGTGGGTGTTGGTATAACCTACCCTGGTGCCTGTACTGTAAGCTGAAGGTACACTTGCACCATTCAATTTGTTGGCATCAAAGGCGGTATTACCAGGATTGGCGCTGGAACCGGTGCGGCTTGCATGGAAATGGCTCTCATGGCACTGCAGGCAGATGAAAGGCTCATTCTGCTTGAGCAGGTTGTTGGCAACACTTCCGTGAGGATCATGACAGATCATACAGTTTTCCTGCACTGGACCATGTTCAAAGACAAACGGCCCCTGATACCGGGCATGGCAGGTATAGCAGAGATCATTGGCCCTTTCATCTGTTCTAAGGGCATTCTGTGCCGATTCATGTGGCTGGTGACAGCTACTGCAGGTCATCTTGCCTTCCTTTACAGGATGGTGAGATGGGAAATTCATTTTTGACTGGTATTCTTTGTGGCAACTGTAGCAAAGTTCCGGTTCTGGCATCTTGAGTGCCTTTTTAACCGGTTTGTCACCCTGGTGAATCTTGTGGCAGTCAGTACAGGCAACATCACTAATGGCATGTACGTTTCCATGCCATTGCATCAGCTCTCCTGAACTGTGACATTTAAGACAGAGGGCCGAGGCCTGGTCAGAAGCAAGCTTGCCGTAGGCGTGAATCTTGGCAGTATCTCCTTCTGCTGCGTGAAGACTACCAGGGCCATGACAGGCTTCACAGCCTTTACCGCCCCCCATGACTTCAAAATCAGCCAGTCTCCCATGTACCGTTTTGGCAAACGGGGCCATCATGTTTTCGTGGCACTGACTGCACGTCTTATCGCCAACGGTTGTTGCCCCTTCAATCTTGGGCAAGGTGAGCATCCGCTCCCGAACTGCGCCGGTCGCACAGGCCCCAACAACGACCGTAAGCGAGAAGAGCGCTGCCAGTTGTGCTGTCCTTTTGGCGCTCATCAGTGTGTGTCGCATGAATTCTCCTTTCAGGTAAACTTAAATTGGTACTACTTTACCGAACAGCCAAACGTCACTCATAATATATTGTTAATACAAACCAGGGGCATCAGACCTGGCTGCAGAATAACTTTTTTAGACAAAGACGATAAGCTGGGTCGGTTTTGTTGTTTAAATCAGGTAACGGAGGGGCACGTTTAAAAAACAACGAGGTTCTTTTGATAAATTCAGGAGCATTTGGCATGATTTTCTGTTACCTTTAAACCTTTACAAACTATATCTATATTTGACTAAAATTCTATAATTTTAAAGCTTTAACATCTTTTAACAACAGGTAAACAATACTTTACACTTAATCATCTTACTTTACATTGTTATCTATTTTTTCAATGTTGTTTACGTATACACCATCTTTATATAAATTCAATAACAAATCATTTTAATGGATAAATCAGATTCAATAATTAAATTTATAGAAATATATGGATATTTAAATGCAAACTGAATATTTAAAAACGCTACAGGTTGTAGCACAGGTAGGAAGTTTTTCTAATGCGGCCACCGAACTCTGTGTTACCCAATCGGCAATTTCTCAACGTATAAAATTTCTTGAAGAGCATTATGGTCATCAGTTGCTTGACCGTTCCGGACCACTGCCTGTACTGACAGATGCAGGGAAACTGGTTGTAAGTCGTGGTAATCAGATCCTTACAATTGAGGCCGGACTCTTGAATGATCTGAAGCAGATAGTTGGAAGGCCTAGACTGTCAATCTGCTGTACACCCACCTTTGGAGCAGTATTCATGCCTCAGGTAATCAGACAGTTTGTGTTAAAAAATATCATGGACTGTGATCTTAAATGCATGTCCCACTCATTTGATCAGGCACTTAAGGCAATTCAGCAAAATGAATTTGATCTGGCTGTAATCGAACACTGCAATCATCTGGATATCTCCGGATTTGAATTAAAAAAGCTGCCTGACGATGAAATGCTCTTTGTCAGCTCACCGGATTTTGGCTTGCCTGATTCAGATCTTGATATACAACAATTGCTCCAGCATACACTGATAACCAGAAAAAGCTGCTGTTCATCAAGGGTGCTGCTTGAAGCCAATCTGTCCAAGGCTGGTTACAGTACAGAAAATTTCAAAAGAATCATTATTATGGATGATTTTCGTCTGATAATAGACACAGTGTTCAACAGAGCCGGATTTGCCTTTATCTCAAAAAGTCTGGTGGAGGAGTATCTTGAAAAGGGGTTATTGCACAAACATCATGTACATTCATTCATTCATCATCGAAACAGGACTGTAATTGTAAATAAAAGAAAGTTGGGCGAATCAAGTCTGTCATGTTTTCTTGATTGTATCCTTGTTCTTTTCGAAAAAGAAACAGACCTAAAGCCTGTACCTGTCCCAGCTTGACAAAATGGTCATGCACCGGATAAACAGCCGCTTTACCCCTTTTCAGCAATCCACTCCAGGATGTCATTGACAAAAATTACAAACTGTTCTCTTACCGGTTTTGGAATAGTTGTCAGATATTTTGCTGTTGAAAAAAATACTGCTCAGGTTTTATCGAAAATGCCAAACGCTGAATCTAATACTTATGAAAGAGGCTAAACTTAAGAGGCCATTTGCAGATACCGTGACTAACACAGAGGCAACACATACTCAATCTATTCAATCAGATGACAGCAGGCCGTTTTGTATTGCAGAAGTTGCAGTGCCGCTTGATATTGATAACACCTTTAGCTATCTGGTGCCTGAGCGCCTTATAGACAATATTAAACACGGGGTGCGACTTTTTGTGCCTTTTGGCCGCCGCAAGATAACAGCTTATCTGCTGGGATACAGATTTGCAAAAGAGTCTGAACCGTTGAAAGAGATACTGGAAATACTGGACGACGAACCGCTATGGACAGAAAAGGATCTGGTTTTTTTGCGCTGGATATCAGGATATTATCTGCATCCCCTTGGCAAGGTGCTGAAAGCTGCCCTGCCGAACGGGATTAATGTTCAAAGCCGAACTAATGCAGAAGGTGAAGGCGTAACCGGAGGGAAGAAGGTTCTGCGTGAGAAGGTATTCAGTCCTACAGAAGCAGACCGGTCAGCATTTAAATTAAAGGAAAAAAACCAGAATATTCTTAACTTTCTATGTCAGAACGCCGAGACTTCCCAAAAAGAATTGAGGAAGATGTTTGGAGAGTGCGGTCAAAATCTTAAACGTCTGGTAGAGCTCGGGCTGATCCAAAAGAACGAACGAGAGGTCTATCGTGACCCATTTGCAGGTTATTCTGTAACTAAGGACAGCCCTAAATTGCTGATGCAGCATCAGAGTGAGGTGCTTGCTGCAATTATTGATGCTGCTGACAGCAGGACATTTTCTCCTTTTTTACTTCACGGCATTACTGGCAGTGGAAAGACCGAGGTTTATCTGCAGGCCATTTCACATATTCTTGAAAGGGGAGATAATGCCCTGGTGCTTGTTCCTGAGATATCCCTGACCCCGTTGCTGGTTCAACGTTTCCGTGCCCGTTTTCAGGAAGGTATCGCTGTTCTGCATAGCGGATTGTCTGATGGTGAGCGCTATGATGAGTGGCGCCGTATAAGACGTAGCGAAGTGAGGATTGTAATCGGCGCCAGATCCGCTATTTTTGCCCCTTTGCAGCAGATTGGCATCATTGTTGTGGATGAGGAACATGAGACATCTTTTAAACAATCCGAAGGACTTCGCTATAATGCCCGTGATCTGTCCCTGGTTTTGGGGCGTCAGGAAAATGCCGTGGTTCTGCTTGGTTCAGCCACACCCCTGGTAACTTCACGTTTCGCTGCCCAGCAAGGAAAGCTGGGGTATCTGCACCTCCCATTGCGTGTTGGCTCAAGCTCTCTGCCTGAAACAACTGTTATCACCACAAAGATGACCCCAGAAACTCCGATTTCAGCTACCCTGATCCAGTCTCTATCAGACAACCTGGAACGTGGAGAACAGAGTCTGGTATTCCTGAACCGCAGAGGGTTTTCCAGTTGTCTGATCTGCAACGACTGCGGCGCAGATCTACAGTGCCCCAACTGCTCTGTGTCACTCACCTATCACCGTCAGCGTCTCAAAAGCATCTGCCACTATTGTGATTATCAGGTACCATTTCCATCTGTCTGCCACTCATGCGGGTCAACCGATATGAAAGAGATGGGCGTTGGTACCGAACGTGTTGAGCATGAACTCCGCACAATTTTTCCCAAAGCCAGAATCGCCAGGATGGATAGCGATACCACCTGTGGCAAGGGAGCCCACGCCCTTATTCTGAACAAGGTAGAAAGCGGTGAAATAGATATACTGGTTGGAACCCAGATGATAGCAAAGGGGCATGATTTTCCAGGAGTCACCCTGGTAGGGGTGTTGCAGGCTGAGGGCAGCCTGTATTTGCCGGATTTTCGTGCTGCAGAGAGGACTTTTCAGTTGTTGTCGCAGGTTATTGGCAGGGCTGGCAGGGGCTATCTGCCTGGACGTGTGTTGATACAGGCCATGAACCCCGGACATTACGCCCTTGAAACTGCCGCATGTCACGATTTTGAAGATTTTTATAAGCAGGAACTTGAATTCAGGCAGGAACTAAACTATCCACCATTTGGCTTTCTTGTAGCTATAAAGTTTTCTGCCACTTCTGAATCAGCCCTCATCGCAGTATCAGAATCATCAGCAAAGCTACTGTCTGCTCTAAAAAGCAGCCTCATGTTAAGAACCGAGATTCTTGGACCTGCTCCAGCGCCTATATACAGGATGCGTGGTCGTTTCAGGATACAGATTCTGCTCAAAGATACAAACCGTGTTGCCTTAAGGAAAATTTTAACCGCCTATCTAGCAGACCGGCCTGTCCAATCGGCAGTCAGGGAAACTGTTGATGTGGACCCTGTGGATCTTTTATAACCAAAACAGCCAAAACAAGTTGATTGCTTTCAAAAATCCGTTTTGACGCCACTATCTGAAGGAATACTTTTCAGATGAGGCTCTTTCAAAAAGATTGTCATGCCGGAAATGTTTTATCCGGCA
>DYNH01000158.1 GCA_020721175.1 Trichlorobacter lovleyi
CCGGGAGGATTTATAACACTTGGATTGCTGTTGGGTTTTCTCAACAAGATGCAGAAAAAAACGCCTGAAAGGAGCGCCTGAAAAATGCAGGAATATTTTATAGTCATCATCAGCGCCGTTCTGATCAACAATATTGTCCTTTCACAGTTTCTCGGAATCTGCCCTTTTTTAGGTGTTTCAAAGAAACTGAGCGCATCTCTCGGGATGGGGGCGGCGGTATCTTTTGTTCTTGTTCTGTCAGGCGCAATTACCTGGGCTGTACAGACCTATATCCTGAACCCTTTTAATATAGGCTATCTTCAAACTGTCGCTTTCATACTTGTTATTGCCTCTCTGGTGCAGTTTGTTGAGATGGTTGTAAAAAAATTCAGTCCTGCCATGTACAAGGCCCTGGGCATATATCTGCCTTTAATCACGACAAACTGTGCAGTTCTGGGTGTGGCCATCATTAACGTCAAGAAAGAGTACAGTCTGGCCATGACAATGGTACACAGCCTGAGCCATGCCGCCGGATTTACCCTGGCGCTTGTCCTGATGTCAGGCATACGTGAACGTCTTGAAGATTCGGATATACCTGAAAGCATGAGGGGCACACCTATAGCGCTGATTGTGGCAGCCCTTATGTCTATTGCTTTCCTCGGATTTTCCGGTTTGATTTGAGATACTGAGGAGGTTTTCTGATGCTTGTTGCAATAGTTAGTCTGGCAGTGATGGGCGCTCTTTTTGGTATGATACTTGGCATTGCCGGTAAAAAATTTGCAGTGGAGATTGACCCCAAGATAGAGTCACTGTTACAGATTCTTCCGGGTGGCAATTGCGGTGCATGCGGTTTTCCCGGATGCGCTGGTTTTGCAGAAGCCGTTGTGGAAGGGACAACAAAACCTACCGCCTGTTCTCCGGGTGGCGCCTCCCTGTATGAAAAAATAGCAGCAATAATGGGAACAGAGGTCTCTGATTATGAAGAGCGGAAGGTTGCCAGGGTTCTCTGTCAGGGAGGCCTGGGAAATGCCAGACTTTTATATCATTATCACGGGATTATGGACTGCCATTTTGCTATGGCAAGCTTTAAAGGACCAAAGGCTTGCAACTGGGGCTGTATCCGGCTTGGTTCATGCTCTCAGGTCTGCCCGTTTGATGCGATTCAGATGGGCGCTGACAGGCTGCCAGTGGTAGATTTTTACAGATGCACCGGTTGCGGCAGATGCGTTCAGGAATGCCCACAAAATATAATTAAACTGATAGGCGTATCTCATCAGGTGCATGTACGTTGTGTAAATACGGATAAAGGCAAGGATGCCAGATCCGCCTGTTCTGTTGCATGCATAAAATGCGGACTTTGCGTTAAAAACTGCCCGGAAGGAGCTGTCCAGCTCAGGGAATCCGGTTCCGGTTCCGTAGCGGTAATAGATTATGACAAATGCACAAATTGCGGAATCTGCGCATCAAAATGTCCAACCGGCGCCATTGAAAAATCAGTTCAACTTTCAGACGATCTGATATTGGACATCCCCAAACCTGTCCAGTCCGGCTGTCCTCACTGCAATGCCTGTATAACCGCTTAATGAAAAAACTTGTCATCATTGGAATATCGCTGTTGCTGCTAGTTGTCGCGCTCTTGAAAACCGGTTCCATTTTTGCCCTGAAGGAATACAAAAGTGACCGGTTTATGATGGATACCCTGATAACAATCAAGGTATATGGCAAAGAGGAGACAAAACTTAGAAAGGCAGTAGAGGAGGCATACAATGAAATGCAGCGTATAGCCGACATGAGTGACCGGTTCCCTGAAGAGGGAACAACTGCCTGCAAGACAAGCGATATCTGCCGTATAAATGCACAGGCAGGCAAAAATCCGGTAAAGGTACATAAAGAAGTCATTGAAATGCTTATGCTCTGTATGAAAGGATACAAACTGAGCAAAGGAGGATTTGACGCAACTATAGGCCCACTAACCATGTTATGGGGATTTGGAAGTGAGGATGCAGTGGTTCCGTCAAGTGACAAGGTAAAGCTGAAACTGCCAGATGTAGGCAGTAATCTTTTACATATAGATGAAAAAAAACAGGATGTTTTTTTAGATAAAGTCGGTATGAAACTTGATTTGGGTTCAGTCGCTAAAGGATACGCAGCAGAAAGGGCAGCTCAGATATTACAAAAAAACGGCATAAAAAAGGGACTGATTGATGCCGGAGGAAATATAAGGGTTATCGGTAGTAACAGCCAGAACAGACCCTGGCAAATAGGCATTAAAGACCCCAGAAAAAAAGATGCTCTGATAGCAATCCTGTCACTTAAAGATGAATCTGCTGTAACATCAGGTGATTATTACCGTTATTTTGAAGCAGACGGCAAACGCTGGCATCATATCATAGATCCTCGAACCGGATACCCTGCCAATAAAAACATATCAGTTACAGTTATAGCCAAAGATGCGGGTATGGCTGACATCCTATCTACTGCCTTTTTTGTAATGAACCCTGAAGAGGCAATTAAAACTGCAGAAGGCATGGCAGGTGTGGAAGTTTTTCTGGTTACCTCCAACAAAAAAATCATGCATACAGATGGATTAAAAGGCCGGCTTGAATTGAAGGCAGGGGGAGAATATCATTATGACCCTGGGCGATAGGCTCCTTATCGTTGCAATTTTGATATCTTCCGCTATTGCGGCGTTATTTATATATCTTAAACCATTTAATAAAGAACTGATTAATGAGCAGACCGTAATTATAAGTTGCAAGGGCGCTGTTATTAAGAAGGTGACTCTTTCAGAAAAAAGACATGGCAAGACCTTTAATGTTATGGGCAGGATAGGTCTTGTAACTGTAGAGACCCTAGGAAAACAGATTAGGATACAGGAAGCCCCGTGCCATGACAGACTCTGCATCAGGCAGGGCTGGATATCACGTCCGGGGCAATCCATTGTATGTATGCCAAGTGAGCTTTTAATCACAATTGAAGGTAATTCTCCTGTAGATGCGGTGACACGTTGAAGGGAACCGGTTGATGTTAGATAGCCGCAGAGTTGTATATATCTCTTTGATGATCGCTATGGGCAGCGCAATTCATCTGATTGAAGGGGCGCTGCTACCGCTTCCGATACCTGGAATAAAACCGGGGCTGGCAAATATTGTTACACTTCTGGCGCTGTATCTGTACGGTTTAAAAGAGGGAATGCTTGTAGCTCTGATGCGTGTGCTTATAGGTTCATTTATAGGTGGCATATTTCTTTCACCAGGCTTTTTTCTGGCATTAAGCGGCTCTATAGCCAGCACTCTGATAATGGCTTTTCTGTTGCGACAGACAAAATGTTTCAGTATGGTTGGGGTCAGTATAGCAGGCGCTGTTGCACATAATACAGGTCAACTGATAGCTGCCGCAATAATTCTGGAAAACCGCGCAGTCATTTTCTACCTCCCTATCCTTCTTATTACAGGCATTCCGGCCGGTTTCCTTACAGGTTACCTATTGCAGTGCCTGTTGAAGCGTAGTGACAGCTCAACTATCCTGAACGGGTTCATTCGCAGATAGGAACACCTTTAAGTTTCAACACCTCTCTTATCCCTTTTGAACAGGAGTCTATAAGTGTTAACCGCCTTGATAGTAATTTTTGTACTGGCATATTCAGCAATCGCTCTTGAACATCCTCTTAAGGTCAACAAATCCGCTTCAGCCCTGATAGGCGCTGGACTTCTCTGGACCATATACGGAACTGCGACAGGTGATCACCATCTGGTAAACCATCAACTAGGTGAAACACTTATAGGAATATCACAGATAGTATTTTTTCTTATGGGAGCGATGACTATTGTAGAAGTAGTTGATGCCCACAACGGCTTTGAGGTCATTACCTCACGTATCAGGACAAAAAAACTTTCAACCCTTATCTGGCTGGTAGGTTTTGTTACTTTTTTTCTGAGCGCTGTGCTTGATAACCTGACTACCACTATTGTAATGATCTCATTAATCAAGAAGCTTCTTGATAAACGGGAAGACAGACTGTTCTTTGCAGGTATGATGGTTATTGCAGCCAATGCCGGCGGAGCCTGGTCTCCTATAGGTGATGTAACCACTACTATGCTCTGGATTGGAGGGCAGATAACCAGTCTGGCTATTATGAAGGGGGTTTTTATAGCCTCTATGGTTAACATGCTGCTTCCATTAGCCATTATGGCATATATCCTGAAAGGTAAAGATGTAATCAGCCCCCAAAAAACAGTATTATTGGGTCATAGAGACAAGACCAGCCCTTTTGAACAGAATTTCATGTTTATTATGGGAATAGGCATTCTTGTATTAGTGCCTGTTTTTAAAACCGTAACGCACCTGCCGCCATTTATGGGAATTTTATTCGGGCTGGGGATTCTATGGCTTGCCGGCGAGATCATTCATAGCAAAAAGGATGATGAGGCAAGAGAACATCTGACACTGGTACGGGCTCTGAAGCAGATTGACATGAGTTCAATCGTTTTTTTTATAGGCATTCTACTGGCGGTTGCAACACTTGAACATACCCATATTCTGGGTAATCTGGCCAAATGGCTGGATCAAACAGTTGGCAGGCAGGATTTGATAGTTACCTTAATAGGCATGGCAAGCGCAATTGTGGATAACGTGCCGCTTGTAGCTGCCTCAATGGGAATGTACAGCCTGAGTGACTACCCTGTTGACAGCTTTCTTTGGGAATTCATGGCCTACTGTGCCGGAACCGGCGGTTCAATACTTATAATCGGTTCCGCAGCCGGCATTGCTGCCATGTCTATGGAAAATATCCGCTTTTTCTGGTATTTCAAAAATATCAGTTTTCTTGCGCTAATTGGTTATTTCGGCGGAATTCTTGTCTATATTCTCCAGTACCGCCTGTTTTGAATGTCTTAGCTTAGTTTGAACAGGACTTTGGGACTTCTTGTAATAATCACTTACTCCTGCGCCCTCAATCAACCAAACTATCCATATTCATGCGCCGCTTGTTGACAGGCTATGCAGTGGTCTTCAACCTGCGCCACAGTCGCAGCGACCACATCTTCCAGAATCGCTATAAATCCATTGTTTACGAACAAGATTCCTACCTGCTTCTCTGGCGGAAGTTATCCGGTGCGTGTCGCAAAAATACTTGAGCCTCTTTCATAAGTATTCCTTTCATCCTGAAAACGGCATTTACTCACGCAACGGCGCAACGAACGCAAAGAAAATCAAAACCTTATTAAAAAAATCGGCTTCACCTTTGGGGGTGTGTAGCTAAATCTTACAATTCTTTGTCTTTAAACGTTGCGTCGTTGCGCCGTTGCGTGCAACTGCTTTTTTAAGGTTCATGGTTCGACAAGCTCACCACGAACGGAATAACAGTGGGTTATGTGGTATAACCCGTTCACCCTGAGCTTGTCGAAGGGTAAAACAGGACTTTTGCAAGAGGCTCACTTGATAGAATCTGCGTCACTGCG
>DYNH01000159.1:0-1256 GCA_020721175.1 Trichlorobacter lovleyi
GATCACACCAGATCAGAATCAGCTCTTCACCAGCCTCAATCCGGTTCATGTCCTGCTTTTTTGCAAAGGTCAGCAAGGTAAGCAGGTGGCGCCAGGGAACAGGGATCAGCTGCAGTGACGGGTTGATGGTCAGACAACTCAATTGCGCAGGCAACGGAAGTGGTACATTCATGGCGCGGTGACAGGCCAGTTCCAGACGGGCCAGCTCCGGTAGCCATTCAGGATGGGTTAGGCCGGCTACTTCTTCCAACAAAGGGGGAACTGTTTCAGGGTCAAGCTCACTTAATGGTTTTCCCACAAGGCGGTTCCAGGTGATCTGCCCAAGCAATTTACGGGTGGTAGGAAATATGATGTGCCTCCGTGCAAATGAATAGATGGAAACAGGGCGACAGAAATATATCTCCTGTCGCCCTGATCCTGCAAGGTCTTAATCAGTTATTTTGCGCTACCTGCGCCTGTTGCTCCACCTCAACCACTGCTTCCCGGTTTTTGAGCTGGCTTTTCAGCCGGTTTTTCTGCAGGTTTTTTGTTTTTAGCCTTTTTGGTTGCTTTCTTGTCCTTTACATCCTTGTTCTTTTCAGCGTCAACGACGCCGATTTTACCGCCTCAGCCACTTTTCCCGGCTTCCTGCTGCGGCGGAGTGCTCCCGGCACTCGATTTGCCGCCTCAACCACTTGCTCCCTGGGCATTGATCGGAACACCAGCCATGCCTGCAACGAGGCTGGCGATACCCATTCCTGCCAGGATGGACTTCATCTGGTCCTTCTCCATGACAAACCTCCTGCTTGGAAATCGAGTAATGAAGAACTACTCGTGTATTGATAATATCAATTAGTTCACACAAGTCAAATTCTAAAAATCAATATTTCATCTTGTTCTTGTTCATGTTTCACAGGCTGCTGAACCTTGACCATAGGCGTTGCACGGGGTATATACAAGAACAGTCCAAAAACAGATAAAGGTAAGGGATATCGAGTAATGTCTACCAAAGAGCTAGCCAAGGGGTATGAACCCCATGATGTTGAAAAAAAGTGGTATGCTGAGTGGCTTGATAAGGGCTATTTTCATGCCGATGAGACCTCTCCCCGCAATCCTTACAGTATTGTTATTCCTCCTCCTAATGTCACTGGGGCCCTCCATATGGGGCATGCTCTTAATAACACGTTACAGGATATCCTGTGTCGCTGGAAACGTATGAGCGGTGATACTGTGCTTTGGATGCCCGGTACTGACCATGCCGGCATAGCCACACAGAA
>DYNH01000159.1:1356-5432 GCA_020721175.1 Trichlorobacter lovleyi
ATTTACCGCGATAACCGTTTGATCAACTGGTGTCCCCGCTGCCATACCGCCCTTTCTGATATAGAGGTTGAACATGAGGAAAAAAAGGGGCACCTCTGGCATATACGTTATCCGGTAGTTGGCCAACCCGGTCGATTTGTTACCGTGGCTACTACGCGCCCTGAGACTATGCTGGGCGATACTGCTGTTGCGGTACATCCTGAAGATGAGCGGTATGCTGACCTGCATGGTGCAACGGTGTTGCTGCCATTGGTTAACCGTGAAATTCCAGTGGTGGCTGATGACTATGTGGACCGGGAGTTTGGCACCGGTGTTGTCAAAATCACACCGGCGCATGATTTCAACGATTTTGAAGTTGGATTACGCCACAGTCTTGACAGGATTAATGTTTTTGATGAGTCAGGCGTTATCAACGCTGCCGGACATCAGTATGAAGGGTTAGATCGTTTTTCGGCCCGTACGAAAATTGTTGAGGATCTTGAGTCAGCAGGTTTGCTTGATACCGTTGATGATCACGGTCTATCGGTTGGGGGCTGTTATCGTTGTAAAACCGTGGTGGAACCATACTTGTCGCTGCAGTGGTATGTAAAGGTGGCACCACTTGCAGAGCGTGCCCTCCAAGCGGTTAAAGATGGCCGAACCCGGATTCTGCCAAAACAGTGGGAGAACACCTATTACGATTGGATGGAAAATATTCGGGACTGGTGTATTTCGCGTCAGATCTGGTGGGGACATCGCATACCGGCCTGGTTCTGTGATCATTGTGGAAAAGTAACAGTTGCCATGGATGATCCCCACTGCTGTAGTCATTGTGGTAGTGACGAGATACGTCAAGAAACCGATGTGCTTGATACCTGGTTTTCGTCAGCTCTCTGGCCATTTTCAACTATGGGCTGGCCTGATCAGACGGTTGAATTAAAGAAGTTCTATCCCACTTCCTGCTTGATAACCGGTTTTGATATTCTCTTTTTCTGGGTAGCGCGGATGATGATGATGGGTCTGCATTTTATGGATGAAGTGCCGTTCAAAGATGTCTATATCCATGCGTTGGTACGAGATGCCCAAGGGCAGAAAATGTCCAAGTCAAAAGGAAATGTCATTGATCCGTTAACAGTCATTGAACAGTATGGTACCGATGCATTCCGCTTTACTCTCGCCGCCTTTGCCGCTCAAGGACGTGATATCAAGCTGGCTGAAGAAAGAATATCTGGTTACCGTAACTTCTGTAACAAGGTCTGGAATGCTGCCCGTTTCACCTTGATGAATCTGGAGGGTTTTGATCCTGATACCTTTGATAATGAAAAATGTTCTTTACGCGACGCAGATGAGTGGATTCTGCACCGTCTAAATGAAACTGCCCGTGAAACCAATCAGGCACTTGCAGAGTATCGTTTTAACGAAGCAGCCATGATCCTGTACCAGTTTACCTGGAGTGAATTCTGTGACTGGTATCTTGAGCTTTCCAAGCAGGAACTCTACGGTGACGACCAGCTGCAGCGTCAATCAACCCAATACGTCCTATGGACGGTACTTGAAAATCTGTTACGATTACTACATCCGCTTATGCCATTTATTACCGAGGAAGTTTGGCAGGTTCTGCCCAAAGGCAACCAGTGTAGCTTACGCGGTTCCGGGGGAGACTGGCCTCCCTCAATAATGCTGGCTCCCTATCCTCAGCCCCGTGAAGATTGGCAGTTTGAGGACGCTGCTGCCCGTATGGAGCAGGTAATGGAAGTGATTTCAGCAATTCGTACCATCCGGGGTGAGATGGAGGTTCCTCCCTCCCGTGAAATCACTGTTATTCTTTCAACAACGTCGGATCAGAATGAAAAGCTGGCACTCTTATTTGAGTCTAAAATTAGGGGATTGGCGCGAGTTGGTGATTTAACCATCGGTCAGCATCTTGACAGACCTGAAGATGCAGCTGTACAGCCTGCAGGTGCTTTTCAGGTGTTTATCCCCTTGAAAGGTCTGGTAGATGTTGCTGAAGAAGAAAAAAGGCTTTTAAAAGAAATTGCCAAACTTGACAAAGACATTGAAACGTTTTCTAAAAAACTTGAAAATCCGAGTTTTGTTGACCGTGCCCCGGCTGATGTTGTTGCCAAGGAAAAAACCAAGCTGGCTGATGCAGCAGACAAGAAAGTGGTGCTTGAGGAAAGCCTGGAAAAGATTAAATGTCTGAAATAAGGCAGGGGTACATTATGGGCGAACTTGAACGGATATTATGGGAGGGTGCAGGTTTACATGATGCCGGAAGGTATGATGACGCCCTGTTATTGTATGATGATGCCGTCAGTCGTTGGCCTACCCTGGCACTTTTGTGGAACAACAGGGGTAATACCCTTCTGGAACTTGGCTTTATTGACCAGGCAATCAAAAGCTACCAGCATGCCTTGCACCTTGCTCCTTCTTTACATGATAGCAGGGTTGCACTTGCTACCTGCTATCAGGCGCAGGGTGATTTGCAGCAGGCATTGGTAGAATGTGCAAAGGTTCTGAAATCTGCGCCTGAACACGCAGAGGCACATTGGAATTATGGTTTGCTACTTTTGTTAACAGGTAACTACGTCGCCGGTTTCAGGGAATATGAATGGCGATGGAAAAAAAGACGCTTTACTTCACCTTTGCGGGAATTTTCTGAGCCACCCTGGCATGGTGGTGACCTTTCCGCAAAAACCGTCCTTGTCTATGCGGAGCAGGGGTTTGGCGACACGTTGCAGTTTTGCCGTTATCTGCCATTGCTTGTACAGCGCGGAGCCAAGGTGGTGTTCGAATGCCACCAGACACTTGTTTCACTTATGAAAAGCCTCGGGCAGGGTATAACGGTTGTGCCATTCGGCCAAGCGTTGCCCCCTTTTGATTGTCATGCAGCATTGCTTTCATTGCCCTATCTGCTTGGCAGCACAGTAGAAACTATTCCGGTTGCAATTCCCTATCTTGCTCCTTCCAAGGAACGCCTTTTATTCTGGCGGAGCGTGATTCCGCGTGCGGGAAACATCAACGTTGGACTTTGCTGGGCTGGAAAACCAAAGCCTGACCCGGGGCGGAGCTGCCCATCCGAGGTGTTGCAACCTCTGGTAAACCAAGCTGGCATAACCTGGGTTTCACTCCAGATGGAGCAGGAAGGCGTTAAACCACCTTTTTCTCTCATTGACTTGACCATGTTAGTGCAGAATTTTGAGGATACAGCGGCAATTATCGAGCAACTTGATCTGGTTATTACCATTGATACGTCTGTTGCCCATCTGTCTGGCGCTTTAGGTAAACAAACCTGGCTGATGCTGCCGTATGCACCGGACTGGCGCTGGGGCCTGGAACGTGAAGAGTGTTCCTGGTATCCAACATTTCGGTTGTTCAGGCAAGTTGTGCCTGCTGACTGGGAGGCTGTGATTGAGCAACTGGCATTTGAGCTGGGACGTTTATGCGGGGTTAAAAAAAGTATTTAGAAAGACACGTAATTATTATTACTACGTTAATAATCGTTAGCACATCCCATGAACTGGAAAGGGATGCCACTTTAATGGCATCCCTTTCTAACAAGTCATGTTTGTCAGTAAAATCTAGCCCTGCAGGCCGAATTCTTCGTGAAGAACCCGTACGGCAAGTTCAGTGTATTTTTCATCGATAATAACGGAAATTTTGATCTCGGAAGTGGAAATCATCTGGATATTAATATTGTTTTTGGCAAGTATTGCAAACATACGGGTAGCAACACCGGCATGACTGCGCATACCGAGTCCTACAATGGATACCTTGCTGATGTTCTCGTCAGATTGAACCTCTTTAGCTTCAATTTCCTTGGCAGATTCGTTGGTGATCAGCAGAGCCTTCTTAAGATCAGCCTTCGTAACCGTAAAGGTAAAGTCAGTCATGCCGTCGTGACTGACGTTCTGAACAATCATATCAACAGAGATTGCCGCATCAGAGAGTGGTGTAAGCAGTTTTGCAGCAATACCCGGCTTGTCGGGTACACCCGAAACAGCAATTTTAGCTTCGTTTTTATCGTATGCAACCCCTGAAACGAGAATTCCTTCCATATCTTTATCCTCCCTGGTAACCATGGTACCGGTGTTTTC
>DYNH01000160.1 GCA_020721175.1 Trichlorobacter lovleyi
TCCTGTTTGGTTATATGTCTGGTTGCTGTAACATGCTGTTATTATTTCGTAGCGTCGTAGCGCCGTTGCGTGAACTGCTTTTTCTAGGTTTATGGTTGAAACAGTACTATCCGACATGTTGATGATCAAGTCTTTAATACATGAATGAGGGCAAAATATGACCAACCATGAACTTCAGGACCTCCTGAACATTGATCGTTTAAAACTGGCTGAAGACGGTAGGCCGGAATTTAACAGACTGATCTTTTCCAAATCCCCATATCTTTTGCAACATGCCAGAAATCCTGTCAACTGGCATGAGTGGGGAGATGAGGCGATGGCCGAGGCACAGGAGCGTAACCTTCCCCTGTTTGTTTCAATCGGTTATTCAACCTGTCACTGGTGTCATGTTATGGCCCATGAATCGTTTGAAAACAGGGAAGTTGCAGATATTCTCAACCGCTTGTTTATACCGGTTAAGGTTGACCGTGAAGAAAGACCGGATCTGGATCAGTTATGTATGGCTGCCTGCCAGGCCATAACCGGCAGTGGGGGCTGGCCGCTTAACTGTTTTTTAAAGCCAGATGGATCGCCATTTTACGCACTTACATACCTGCCACGTGAGCCTGGAAGAGGACTGCCTGGCTTTAAGAATATGCTGGAGAATATCGCCAGGTTATGGCAGCAACAGCCTGACAGCATAGACCGGAATGCCTCAAGTCTGCATGAGGCCCTTTCAAGGCATTATGATGTTCCATCATCAGCAAAGCTTCCAGACCTTAATCAGCTTGCAGAAGAAGCTGCTTCAAAACTGCTTAAAATGCATGATGGCAATTTGGGCGGTTTTGGGGGCAGTCCTAAATTTCCAATGCCACCTTACCTGATGTTTCTGCTTTCACGTAACAATCCTGCAGAACAGAAAGCTGCCCTTGTCACGTTAAGGGCGATGCGCAGAGGGGGGATATGGGACCAGATTGGTGGCGGTATACATCGCTACAGCACTGATAGTGCCTGGATGATTCCCCACTTTGAAAAGATGTTGTACGATCAGGCGCTGGTAGCCTACACATCATTGGAGGCATTCAGGATAACCAGTGAAGAGGACTTTCTTGAAATGGCTGAAAACCTGTTTGCCTTTGTTCTTAAGGAGCTGACCGGAACAGAGGGAGGGTTCTACAGTGGTCTGGATGCAGATTCTGAAGGTAGTGAAGGTGCCTGTTACCTCTGGACTAAAAGAGAGGTAGAGCAGATTCTGAAAGATGATGCAGGACTTTTTTGCAGACATTATGGTGTTACAGAAGATGGAAACTCTGAAGAACCTGGTAAAAATGCGCTACATATACGTCACCTTGCCACCGCAGAAGATGCAAAAATTTTAGAGCGTGCAAGGGCAAGACTGCTTGAGGTGAGAAACCGACGTGAGCAGCCCTTGCGGGATTTAAAAATACTTACCGGCTGGAACGGATTGATGATCGTGGCGCTGGCACGCGGTGCAGCAATAACTGGTAATCATATCTGGCTGGATGCTGCCCGAAGGTCAGCCGAATTTGTCAGCAACAATCTTGTTAGCAGTAATGGCCGCCTGATCCGGAGCTGGTGCTATGGACCTTCAAAAACACTTGGGTTCCTTGAGGACTATGCATTTCTTGGCTGGGGGTACCTAGAGATGTATCGCACCACATCAGAACCTGCTGATCTGCAGATGGCAGAAAAATTGTGCCGTGAGGCGCTTCGCATGTTCAGGGCCGATGATGGTGGCTTTTTGACAGTAGCCAAGGATATCAGTCAGCTTCCTTTATCACTTTTGGACAGCCATGACGGAGTAACCCCTGCCGCCTCTTCAGCTCTTGCCATGAATCTGGTTGAGCTGGCAAAAATTACAGCTTCTGCCGAGTGGCGGAAGAATTCCGAGTCAGTGCTGTCAACCCTGTTGCCATCACTGACAGATTTTCCAATCAACAGGCTATGGCTCTTGAAGGCAGGCTTGCAGAGCAGGCTCGATTAGTTTCGCTTCAACAAAAATGCAAGCGGTAAACCCGCTTGCAAGGCGGGCAAGATGCCCACCCTCCTGTTATCGTTTAAAATCAGGTATATGAGGTTCCAAGCACCTTCAAAAGATGGGGCACCATCTGTTTTTTGCGTGACATAACACCTTTCAGCTCATACAGATGATGTTCCTGCTGGGGGTATCCCATCAGATGGGCCAGCTCATTTTTGCCTTCAGCCAGAAAAAGGGTTGTTTCGCTATAGATATCAGTAATCATCAGACCAGCCAGATCAAGCATGTCTGCCTCTTTTACCTGGTGCAGTATTTCTCTCAACTGCCCCTTTAGTTCATAAAACTCATCAAACCCTACCACCTCAACCTGTCCCACACCAAACCTGATCTTGCCTGATGAAAAATGTTTGAAATCCGCCCTTACAGCCTCTTCCAGTGTTGCATGGGCAGAAAAGCCGCTGCATGACGCAAAGATATCCTTACCGAATTCCCTGTGCTCAAGGCCGGCTATCGGTTCAAGCCAGGCAACAAGTTCGCGATCACGTGTGGTTGTGGTTGGAGATTTGAGGAGAACTGTATCCGAAATTATCCCGGCCAGTAAAAGGGCAGCAATCTGTTGCTGCGGCTCCATGCCTCTCTCCCGATAAAGTGAGGCCACAATTGAACAGGTACTGCCAACCGGAGCTGCCATAAAGGTGATCGGCTGGTTGGTTGGTGGGTTACCAAGCTTGTGATGGTCAATTACAGCCAGAATTTCGACCGATTCTGCACCAGGCACTGCCTGGGCCAGCTCATTGTGGTCCACCAGGATCAATGCAAATGGAAGAGGCGCCAGCAGTGAAGACTTTGTTGCCACACCGGCAATTGTACCGTCCTCCTCAAGGGCTATGACAGCCGGATCTCCTGAATGCATAAGTTTAAGGCGTAAATTTTCCAGGGATTCCATCACCCCGATCCGCTCGAAGTTGTTATCAACAAACCAGGAGATTGGCGTAGAGAGCTTAACAAGTGAGGTAGCTGCTGCAGTATCAAATGGTGTTGAAAACACCGTAACACCACGTTCACTGGCCTTTTGCAACAGATCGTCACCAACCGGCAGCCCACCGGTCACCACTAGAAGCCTTACTCCGATCTCTACGGCCGATTGCTGGATTGAAGGACGATCTCCGGTTATGATCAGCAGGCTGGCCGGGTCGTAACCTGAAAGCCTCTTGCTGAAAGACTCTTCAGTCATTGCACCGATGAAGAGGTGCAGGTGTTCTATCTGATCGGAATAGGAGCCACACAGCACAGTTGCCTCAAGGCAGCGGGCCAGGGCGGATAACGTACTGTCTACCCCTCTTCTGCGGTCTGTGCCGGCCACCAGATATTTTTCAGAAAGTTTCAGCAGTGATACAAGTCCCTTAGGTTTCATATCCCCATCTATAACCGGCAGCACCCTGATAGCATGGCGATGCAGTAGTTCAAGGGCATCCTTTAAAGGCAGGTCGGTCGGGGCAGTAACCGGACTCCGGTTTATCACATCTCTTACCTTGGGGTGGGCGTCTGCAAGATAAAAAGGTGGATCAATTCCCAGGCGCTGCAGTATATAGCTGGTCTGGGGATTGGGTTGTCCTGCCATGGCGGCAATCACATTGTTGTGTCCAAGTCCTTGCCTGAAGGCAGCATAACCAATGGCAGATGCTATGGAGTCAGTATCCGGATTCCGGTGTCCTATAACATAGATTTTTTCATGCATGGTTTGCCCCCACTTTATGAATATCTTCATTTAACATATTAAAATCATTGAAGCTAAAAAATTACGCTGCTTCTTTAAAATAACGCGCCAGACAGGCTGTACAGGCTGCTATTTGCCTTGCTGAATCTGTTGTCTTATCTCATTCTGATCTTTCTGACGCGCCTTAACAAGGGCATATGCCACGTAATATTTATAGACATTTCTTACATATGTGGTTGTTTCGCTGCCAATCCGTTCTGCTGTCACATTTTCAACATTGTTGAACCAGACATTCGGATCAAGTCCACGCCTGGCTGCTTCCTTACGCATCTTGGCAATATTGCCAGGGCCTGCATTATAGGCAGCAAAGGCAAACAACGCTCTATCAAGTTCCGAAAAAACAGCATCAGAAAAATAGTTTTTCATGAGATGATCTAGATATTTGGTTCCGGCATGAATGTTTGGCTCCGTAACTTTAATATTACTAATTTTCATATACTTACCGGTGCTTGGCAAGACCTGCATAATTCCTATTGCACCAGTATGACTGCGAGCATTCTGCTCAAGACGCGATTCCTGATAACCCTGAGCCGCAAGCAATAGTGGATCAAAACGGTATTGCTGCCCATATTTTTCAAAATAGGCAAGAGTTTGATTGAATTTTACAATTTCTTTGTCACTGGCGCTATTTTTTAACCCCTTTACCCTTTTTAACAACTGATTATAACGAGATGCAGAAATGGATTGCCTCTTGCCCTGCATCAGGAATTCTTTCAATTCCCGTTGAAGTCCGGCGCTGTTTTTTCTTATAGCCCATCCTATTCTGCTGTTTTTACGAAGCGCAAGCTGATTGTGCAACTTGATATCAGGGAGTAATTGTGACCAGATCCATGCCTTCCAGTTGTCCATCACTACTATTTTGAAAATACCTGCGTTAAGCATTTCAAGAGTATCTTCATCTTCCAGGGCATTCGGCAAAAGTACCAGGTTTGCTGGTTCCAGGCCTTTAGCGGTTAGTTGTCTGTTTAATTCTAGCAGACTTTCATAATAACTTGATTCAGGCCTTACATGTACGGTCTGTCCGGCAAGTTCTTCCAAAGAGTTGAGTTTGGGGGCATCAGGCCCGGTTACAACTATTTCATTGATACCGGTCGTTGAATACTCTACAAAATCCACCTGCTCAAGACGTTTATCTGTAATAGTCAGATTACCGGCTGCAATATCTGCCTTTCCGTTTACAACTGAATTAAGGAGTGTTTCACGTGTACTGGGAATAATTACAACAGTCAGTGGACGGCGTTTCAACTGCTTTTTATACTTTTTATTCAGAAAGGCCTCAAAATCTCTGACATTCAGCGCTGTAATTCCTTGCTCGTGCCCTTTATCAATATAATAGAGGGTGCGACTGTAAGGCACTGCAACACGGATGGCCCTTCTTTCCAGCATCTCGTCAAAAGAATCCAGTTTTTGTTGTCCCGCCAAAGGCAATGCACGCATCTTTGTGTCATCTTTAGGACTTGCAACGGACTGGTCAGCCCCTCCAATGCCATTAAGACAAATCAAAGTGACTAAAACCAATAAAAACCGCATCAGATAGATATTGCTCATACTTTTCTTCCTTTCTCTTTTATGTCTGGCATGTTGGAGTCTTGCAAACATGTTGTAATCACCGGATGATTATCCTGAAAAAAACAGTTGCGTGAGCAAATGCCGTTTTCAGGATTATATCGGGGG
>DYNH01000161.1 GCA_020721175.1 Trichlorobacter lovleyi
GCGGGAATAACTCAGTGGTAGAGTGCAACCTTGCCAAGGTTGAAGTCGCGAGTTCGAATCTCGTTTCCCGCTCCAATAAAAACAAAGGGTTAGCTCACAAGGCTAACCCTTTTTGTTTGTCCATTGTGCAGTAATTGTGCAGTAGAGATTTTTGGCCTACTGTCGCGTAAAAAATGATTTAGAAGTAATTGCGCACGATTTGGAAGTAAACTTTTATAAAAACGGGGGTGCAAATCATTAGATTTACACCCTGTTTATGACCGTTTAAATTTGTGTTTTTTTCCCTTATTTTATCCATTAAAACTCACGCTTTCAGCCTTGCGTATCTTTCCAGTTCTGGCACTATTTTTCTCCTGATAAATGTATCATCTATCGGCTGTGTGGTGTTGATTGTCAGATTGATTGTGGAACCGGTTGATTGTGGCATTGTACCCACCTGTCCGCCTGTTGCCATTGCCAGACGTGGCGCCTGTATGCTCATGGCTGGTATGCTGATTCCGTTGATACGGTCTGCCAGCATCCGGCCTGCTTGTGATAGCGGGTTGTTCATGGCGGATATGACTGCGGTTCCCCAGTGGGATACTGCGCCGGGGTTGATTACCCATTCGCGCGGGTCTAGCCAGCGGAGTTGATTATCACCAGTGCCGATACCTCCTACACGTCCGCCGGTGGCCATGCCTGGTATATCAGGTTGGACTTGTCTGTTGATAGATTTGCAGCGTTTAACTTGTGTATTTTCTCTATCAGTTCAAGCTGTTGATAGAGGGCCTTAAGTGCATCTTCATTGCCCTGTTGTTTGGCCAACTGGTAATCCTGTTCTTACTGTAATTTTTCTTCATTGTAGCGTTTTTCTTCAAGCTGAAGTTTGCTCATGGTCAGATTATCCCATTCATCCTGATAGGCGTTTTTGGCTGCGGCAAGCTGATTATCCAGTGATGTTTTACGGTCGCTTTCCCGCTGTTTTGCGTGTGCTGCAAGGTTGGTGGTTAAGGCTGTTTCTGCTGTAGCAATTTCCCCCAGGGCCTTTTTAAATGATTGGTTGATACCGGCAATAACAGCACTTGCTAAATCTTCAGCCGTAATTTGAATATTGAGTTTATTGTCTGACATGGATTATACTCCACATGTTCTGGATACTTCTTTTTCTTATCGTTCCCACGCTCCTGCGTGGGAACGATGATAATGGATAGTGGAGGCGACAGTGAGAAACCTGTATTACGGCGACAACCTGCAAGTGCTAAGAGAATGCATAAAGGATGAAAGCATTGATCTTGTGTACCTTGATCCTCCATTTAACTCTAAACGGGATTACAACCTGTTGTTCAAGTCTCCCAAAGGTCATAGCAGCCCTGCCCAGATAGAGGCGTTTAAGGATAGCTGGCACTGGGACAGACAGGCAGAGCAGGAATACGATGAAATCCTGCATCAGAAAAATACTGATGTTGCAGAGATGATCAGGGCCTTAAGAAGGTTTCTCGGCGAAAATGACATGATGTCCTATCTGGTGATGATGTGTAACCGGCTTTTGGAACTTCACCGGGTTATGAAGCCAATCGGCAGCCTGTATCTGCATTGTGACCCTACAGCCAGCCATTACCTGAAGATTGTGCTGGACGGGGTGTTTGGGAAAAAGAATTTCAGGAATGAAATTACCTGGAAACGTTCAAGTCCCCACAATGACAGCACTAACAGGTTTGGAAGAATATCTGATTGTATTTTCTATTATTCCAAAACAGACAAAACCTACTTTAATAAATTGTTCACGCCATATGCTGAAAAATATATTTCAGATGAATGGAATCTGCTTTCTTCGGGACGATATTACAAAGCAGAGAACATGCTGGACCCGCAAGGGAAAATGAAAGAATACGATTTTCATGGCACTGTTGCCAGATGGAGAACTACGCTTGAAAAGTTTGAAGAACTCTGGTCCATGCCACAAACAGAAGTCCCAGGCAGCCATGGTAGAATAAAACTTGGTAAGAATGGTTGCCCCACAAAAAGATGCCGGATTGTGTTTCTTGATGAACTTGAAGGTGTGCCATTGCAAGATATATGGGATGATGTGCCTTATATTGCCGGCGGTTCTCCTGAATCACTTGGCTACCCTACCCAAAAGCCCCTTGCCCTGCTTGAAAGGATCATCAAGGCATCCTGTCCGGAGAACGGGGTTGTGCTGGATCCTTTCTGTGGTTGCGGCACGGCAACCCATGCTGCTGAAAAGCTTGGTCGGCAATGGATAGGTATTGATATTACCCACCTTGCAATCAGCCTGATTGAAAAACGCCTTAAGGATGCCTTTCCAAATATAAGCATTGATGTACATGGCACACCCAAAGATATTGACGCAGCCCGCGACCTTGCCAGACGTGACAAATATCAGTTTCAGTGGTGGGCCTGTTCCCTTGTTAATGCCCAGCCCTACCAGGGTAAAAAGAAGGGGGCTGATGGTGGCATTGATGGAATCATCTACTTCCATGATGATGATAAGGAAGCAAAAAAAATCATCGTTTCAGTAAAGGGTGGAGACAATATCACTGTTGCCATGCTACGCGACCTTTGCCATGTGGTTGAAAGGGAAGAGGCTGAAATCGGGCTTTTTGTCACCTTGACAGAACCAACCGCCCCAATGCAAACAGAAGCGGTTAAGGCTGGTTACTATGATTCAAGGATTATCCAGCGTAAATACCCGAAAATCCAGATTCTTACCATTAACGGACTGCTTACCGGCACTGAAAAAGCCGAATACCCTGACTGGAAACAGGGCAGTTCTACCTTTAAAAAGGCGCAGGTGGAGCAGAAGGGTAAACAGGAAGAGCTGTTCTGATTGATTCAGCACTTAAATAGATTTTCAAAGAACATTTTATAATTTAAGTATGAATTATGAATAAATGCATTTTTTTCATCCTTCATCCTTCATCCTTATCTTCTGCTGTAATTTGAGGTTCTTTCAAAAAAATTGTCATCCCCGAATGCTTCTATCGGGGATCCAGTCTTTTCAGTCAGTTAAAATCTGGATTCCGGCTTAAAGCCTGCCGGAATGACACAATTCTGGACTTTTGAAAGAGGCTCACTTATATCTGTGTATACATACAACTAAAAAGGAGGGTACTAATTATGAAATTGGCAAGAGCGGCTTTTTTAAGCATGCTTGTCTCTTCCCTGCAGGTTTCTGCCGTTTTTGCGGAAGAACAGAAAGAAACAAAGGGCTATGAATCATATTCACTGGGAGAAATCTACGTAACAGGTGATAAAACGCCGGTAACTCAGCAAACAACCATTACAAACACCATTACTGAAGAAGATATAAAGGCAAGTAACAGTCGAACAGTTGCTGAGGCCCTTAGTTATTCTTCCGGAATCCGTGTTACAACAGGCGCTAAAAATGAACCAAACATATCCATTCGCGGTTTTTTTGACCAGAGCAAGATTCTGGTGCTGATTGACGGTGTTCCCTATTATGAAACCAGCGCAGGAAGGCTGGATCTAAACCAGTTTACAACAGATAACATCGCCAAGATTGAAATAACAAAAGGCGCTGCATCGGTACTTTACGGGGCAAACGCCGAGGGGGGTGTAATCAATATTATTACCAAGCAGGCATCTGGAAAACCATTTTATTCACTAAATGTAGAAGGTGGGGATGTTGATTACTTCAAGACAGGCTTTTCTCATGGCATGAAAAAAGGAATCTTCAGTTACTGGTTAAACTACAGTCACTCACAAGCCAACGGCTGGAGTATGTCTGATAATTATGAACCTAAGCTGGGTTCTATTGTGAGTAAGCCCGGTGGAACTACGAAAGCAATCCTTGAGAATGGCGGCACCCGTAACCAGTCAGATTATAAAACAGACAGTATCTGGGCAAAATTTGGTCTGGACCCATCACCCAATTCCGAATATTTTATCAACTTTCATTATATCGATAAAGAAAAGGGCAATCCGCCCTCCACCAACCTGATCAACATATTCCCATCCAAGCCCGCATTTTCACAGTTTTACCGTTTCAGTGATTATAACGACTGGGGCATTGACCTGAGCGGTAGGCAAAAAGTAACAGAAAAAATCTCCTTTAACGGCAAGCTGTTCTATCACAACCATACAGACACTATGGATTCTTATTCCGATCAGAGCTTCTCAAAGATCATTGCAAGCAGCACATATGATGACTATATGGTAGGCGGAAGCCTCATCACACATTTTCAGCCGGTTGAATGGGACACCATGAGGTTTGCAATCAATTACCGCGGGGATTCTCACAAACAGAGACCTGACAGTTATCTCCCGTTTGACGATTATTTCTCGTTAACAGGCTCTGTTGGCCTTGAAAATGAATTCAACCCGACCAAAGATTTGTCTATTGTTATAGGGGCAAGCTATGACTGGTTTAAAGTTACAGAGGCCAAACAGGTGAAAACCGATCAGAAAGGTAACTTTTCCGGTATAAATGCATTGGACGGAGGAGCAGTAAAAGACAGCTTCAACCCGATGATAGGGGCTGTATATACGTTCCCTGACAGCACCAAATTATTTCATCAGTAGCCAGAAAGTCCCGCTTTCCGACACTTTCACAATTATTCAGCAGCACATCCGGAAACAAGGACCTTAATTCAGAAAAGGCCGTTAACTGTACGGTTGGTGTATCACGCGCCATATCCAGTTATATGTGGGGGCAGGTGGCCTTTTTCTATCATGATGTTTCTGATTTTATTACCAAGCTAGCCCCAGGTCCGACAAGCATGAATATAAATATCGGCAAGGTTGAACTCTACGGCGTTGAGTTGAATACCGAGTTCTATCCGCTTGAGGACCTTACCTTAAAGCTGGCTTACACCTACAACCACGCTACCGATGAGAGTGACAACAAGGTAACTGATATTGTTGCGTATACCCCTGAGCACAAGCTTGATTTTGGTATTAACTACACGGTTCCACAGATCAGGACACGGATTGACCTGAACGGACTTTTGCTTGGCGAGACCTACGGCCAGGTGCCTACACCTTCAAATCCAACCCTGCAGGCAACCAAGACAGCGGAATATTTTGTGATGAACACCCGCGTATCACAAAAGTTTCTTAAAAATTACGAGGTATATGTAGCGCTTAACAATATTCTGGACAGAAATTATGAATCAGAGGTTGGTTTTCCCGGACGTGGCAGGACTGTTTTCGGAGGGTTAACAGCAAGGTTCTGATAATCTTGGTTAAGGACTGAAGGGGAGAGGTTTTATGGGTTCCTCCCCTTTAGGCTAACGGCAAAAATTAAGTATTCCAAAACCCCCTCCCCTTCAAGGGGAGGGCAGGGGTGGGGATGGGGTAGATTCAGCGATTTCAACCTGTTACGAATGAAAACCCCATCCCCCTCCTAGCCTCCCCCTTGAAGGGGGAGGAACTATTATTTGATGCCGTTCGCCTTAA
>DYNH01000162.1 GCA_020721175.1 Trichlorobacter lovleyi
TCCTGTACAGTCATCTGAAACGCACCATCACCGGTCAGCACAACCGGACGCCGGTCAGGTCGCGCCAGCCCTACCCCCAGGGCCGCCGGGGTACAAAAACCGATGGAGGAGTAGTAGGATTGAACAACAAACCGGTCTGCCTCTTCTATCATAAACTCCGGAGCTGCACAGAAGGCATCCCCCGGCTCTGCCAGCAGGATCATGCTGTCATCCAGAAAGCTGTCAACAGCAGCGTACAGCTTGGCGGCGGTCAGCGTAGCGCCATGCTGTGCAACAAATTTTACTGCGGGAATCGGTGGCTGCACCGGATGGGATTCCAGATAGGAACGGCTTCTGACTAGCGTCTTAAGTTCACTCAGCAGATCAGAAGGGAGCAGATCAGTATAGACCTGATCCCCTACCCGCACGGCATCACGGCCCACCTCTATCATCCGCTCCGGATCAAGCTGCACACTGAATATGCCGGTATCAAGATCAGTCATCCAGGAACCCACCGACAGCAGACAATCAGCCTGTTCCACCTCCTGCTGTACTCTCGGTCTGCTCCAGCCTCCCTGGTAGAGACCGATAAACTGCGGATGCAGTTCCGGCAACACTGATTTACTGCTGAGCATTACAGCAAAAGGAAGCTCCACCTGCTCCACCAGACCAAGCAGCGCTGGCCCCAGGTCAAAGCGGGCAACCTCAATACCTGCCAGCAGAACCGGACGCTGCGCACGGTTCAATCGTTCGGCAACAGCGGCAGCACAGGCCGCCAGATTTTCCGGATTTGAACTGCGCTTGGGAATCACCAGCGGGCCGACAGGCGGGGTACAGACAGCGCGAGCCAAATCCGCTGGCAGTTCCAGGTAAACCGGCAGCTTGCGGGTGACGCAGGCTGTCAGTACCCGGTCAATCAGCGCAGGAGCGGTTGCCGGATCATCAAGCAGGGCCACGTCAATCGTCACCTTGCGGAAGATATCCAGTTGCCGGTCATAATCAACCACCAGGTGATGCACCATCGCCCCGCCTGCACGACGCTTGAGAGGAGGCGCGCCACTTATCAGCACCAGCGGCACCATCTCGGCAAATGCCCCGGCCACCGCATTCAAAGCGCTGAATCCCCCGACACCATATGTCACCACCGCTGCCCCCAGGCCGTTCATCCTGGCATATCCGTCAGCAGCATAGCCACCATTCAGCTCATTACAGGTACCTATCCATTTAATCGGGCTTGCAATTACATGGTCCAGAAAATCAAGCACATAATCCCCTGGAACCCCGAAAAGATGATTTACTCCCAACTCTTCCAACCTCTGCAATAGATAGCTTGATACAGTATAAGTTGTTGACATTTAAAGACTCCTTTTCTTGATTTATATACAGGTCATTTTGTAACAGACTAGGGCTCTTTTCAAAACATTCATGTTTATGGCGCCACAGCCCGCCATTAACGGAATATTTTACTTGAGGATTGGAAAGGCCCCCTTTATGCCGCTAAGAATAAACTGAATCCCCAGAGAAAGGGTTATCAGCCCAAAGACCTTGGTAAGCACATCCATACCCGTGTCTTTGAGCGCCCTGGTGATAATCGGCGAATATCTGAAGGAAAAATAGATAATTAACGTCATAACAAAAATAGCCCCAAGCAGCTTGAACTGTAATGTATGGGAATGAGACATGTTTTCTGTGAACAGAATCACCGTTGACATGGTACCGGCTCCGGTTGTCAGCGGGATGGAGATCGGGATGATCGCTGTGGACAGCAGCTTTGAAAAGGATTCGGCATTATCAAGCACCACTTCTTCTTTGGCTGTCTTCATCATTCCCAGGCCAGTGTTAAGCAGAAGCAGGCCTCCAGCCATTCTAAAGGCATCAATACTGATATCAAAAAAATCCAGTATGGCCATGCCGGTAAACATGGCAAGGGTCATAGTTATAAAAGAAGTCAGAGTTGCCACAAAACAGAGTTTATGCTGTTCCTGCAAGCTGCGACCCTTACACAGTTCAAGGTAGAGCGGAATTGCCGGAATATTGTTGGCAACGGCTATCAGCCCCAGAAGATAATGCTGAAAGGTAAGTTCCTCCATCTTTATGGCGCCTCTTCACAGGATGCCAGCCTGCCGTTTTCAAACAGGGTAACCGGCTGATCCGGCATACATTTCACACCATCAATCACAAGTGATTTGTCAAGTGTACATCTCTCAACCTTGCCGGACGGGTAAAAGGATATCCTGCCTTTGTCACCACAAGGGATACCGTTAACAGTAATATCTTCATATAAAACGCAGGAAATTATTTTACCGTCTGGATAAAAGGATATATCAGCATTAGCGGCACATTTAAGGTTTCCTTGCTCATATATGTCATTTAGTGTGCAGGATCGCAGGCTTCCATCTGAATAATACGCTACCGTGGTATCTGGCGCGCAGATAGATTTGTCTGCTGCAGATGACCATGTTACAACAAACAATGACAGCAAAAACGATATCAATATCAATTGGGGGGTCCGCAAAGCTCCTGCCTTGTCCTTAAAAAAGCTTGAGACAAACGGTATATATTCTGTAAACAGTTGGTATTCTGTACGTAATATACTGTTAGTTTGTCGAGAATCAGAGCCATGCAACAAATACTTTTTAATTAGACCAGACCGCTTTTTCATTTGCTCCCCTTTTCTTTGAAAACTAGGTAGTAATAATCATAACTCTCTAAAATTTTAATGATAATTTAAAAGCTAAATATAATTTTTTCATTATGACACAAGATCAGCAAATGTGAAGAAATAAAACCTTGATAAATGCAAATTGAAGTTAGTGTATGATGTTGCGTATTGTTTAAAAAAATGTAATTGTTGAGTGCCCTAAAAACTGAAAACAGTGATAATATTTTGAACTAACATTGGAAATTCAGAGTCTTGACATGCCATTTGAGGCTGAAAATGAACATATAATTCCAGATCATTACCGTAATCTGCGCGGCAGCATTATCTGCATTGTCTCCATGCTGCTTATGCTGCTGATTGGCATTTCAATCTGGCACGGATATGCCGGATACTGCGAAGCAATCCAGAATGCCGAAAATCAGTCCAAAAGTTACGCACTTGCCCTGAAAGAACATGCTGAACGCACCTTTTCAGAGACAGAACAGGCGCTTTCCAATTTTATTCAGCAGGTTAATATGAATGGCGGCATTCAGAATGCGCCTGAACCCACCTTGCTCAACCTTGCCGAAAAGAATGCAAAATACCTTCCGCAGATAAATTCCATAGTGATAATTGACGCCAATGGCCGGCTTATTGTGTCTTCAACCGGAGGCACTCTGAGACGCCCTGACCTATCTGACAGAGCCTATTTTAAACACCATCGCAACAATCCTGAAGACAAACTGTTTATTGGCCCTCCAATCAAGACACGGGCAGCCGACCTGTGGTGTTTTACCATTTCACGCAGGATTAATACACTATCAGGCGGATTTGGCGGCGTTGCCATGGTGGCGCTTAAAATCAGCTATTTTGAAAATCTCTACAGCTCTATTGCTGCCGGGAACGATGGACGTTTAAGCTTGGCTGGCACTAATGGAGATTATCTTGTTCTTGTGCCATCAGAGCCCAGAGTATATGAAACAGGCAAGAAGACAGCCCTGTTTTTTCGCAGCTTTGTGGAAAAGCAACCGGTACATACCTATCACAATCCAAGTTCAAACATAGCTAAAGAATACCGGATTGTCTCGTATCACAAGCTTGACAACTATCCGGTTGTTGCAATCTGTTCCTTTGGCAAGGATGGTGCGATTTCAAACTGGCGCGAGATGACCATCAAGCAGGGAATAATTACCGGCCTGCTCTGCCTGCTGTCTGTCATGCTTACCCGCATCCTGCTTAATCATCTGGAAAAACTTGAGCTTACAAACATCCTGCTTCAACAGCAACAAAAAGAACTGATGGATGCGAAAGAGAATGCCGAATCTGCCACCCGGGCTAAAAGTGAGTTTCTTGCCAATATGAGCCATGAAATTCGTACACCGATGAATGCTATTATCGGCCTTACTCAACTTGTAATGGAGACGCCGCTTGATGAACAACAAATTGAATATCTGGGACGCATCAAGACATCTTCATCAAATCTGCTGGGAATAATTAATGATATCCTTGATTTTTCAAAGATAGAGGCGAACAAGGTTGAAATTGAAGATATTGATCTGAATCTTCCTGAACTGCTGGAGCATGTGTCCGATCTTTTCAAGCCTGCCGCCGCCGAAAAGGGGGTGTCATGCTCAGTTCATATCAGTCATGATATTCCTGCGAACCTGATTGGGGACCCATTACGTCTGGGACAGGTACTGAACAACCTGATCAGCAATGCCGTCAAGTTTACTGATCAAGGCTCCATTACCATCAGTGCCGAAATTGCCGACAAGGATACTGAAACAGTCTTGGTTAGATTTGTTGTCAGTGATACCGGTATCGGGCTGGACGTACAGCAGGCGGAAAAACTTTTCCAACCCTTTACACAGGCTGACGGCTCGATTGTCCGACGCTTCGGCGGCACCGGACTGGGGCTTTCCATCGCCCGTAATCTGGTTGAGCTTATGGGGGGTAGCATGACCCTCTCCAGCAGCCCTGGTCAGGGAAGTAGCTTTACCTTTACCAGCAGATTCAAACTGGCTGATACAGCACCGAAAAATTCTGACAAGACAGTTCAGACGCCATTTGATATTGCAGAGCCAATCCATGGCTCACATATCCTGATGGTAGAAGATACTGAGGTAAATCAGTTTGTTGTCCGTGAATTTCTGACCAGATCAGGACTCAATGTTAAGATAGCCAACAATGGGCAGGAGGCGCTTGACCTGCTGGAAAAGGAAACTTTTGATGCAGTTTTGATGGATATACAGATGCCGGTTATGGATGGAATTCATGCAACCCGCAAGATCCGTGAGACACCAGATTTACAAAGGCTGCCAATTATTGCAATGACAGCAGCAGCACAACAACAGGACCGTAACACCTGCATTAACGCTGGAATGAATGATTTCATCACCAAACCTATTGTGCCGGTTGAAATGCTGAAAAAGCTGATTTACTGGATACAGCAGAGTCACCAGGAACAGACTGAAACTTAGTATTTGAATTTATGAAGTTCTGATGCGAGGCTGCTATTTATGATACTGCAAATATTTACTATCATGCTTGTTACGCTAACGCTTTCTTCATGCAGCAGCACTATCCCGTACAGACATGGCGTACAAAGTAAAAAAACTGCTGAAGACGTACCTGTTACCGGCGAAATATCCATCGGTATTGGCAAGCCCTTTCCATACCGATAAGGAATCCAAGCACTTGCTTCCGTTCCCAAGCATCTACGTCAGGTAACTTATCCATATTTTCAGATTCAACTAGTACCTTGAGCCTCTTGCAAAAGTCT
>DYNH01000163.1 GCA_020721175.1 Trichlorobacter lovleyi
ATTGTCTGATTGTGGAATATATTCCTGCTGACTATTTCCTGCTCCCAAGCGCACCATATAACAGAGTTAAGCCGTAACTATCCAATTTAAACCCATCAAGAGGAAATGGCTGAAAATGCTTTTTAACTCCATAGAATTTCTCTTCTTTTTTCTTCCTTTAACATTATTGGTTTATTTTTTGCTCCTTCGCAGACGTCTGACACTTGCGGCAAAGTCCTGGCTTCTCTTTGCATCGCTTTTTTTCTACAGTTGGTGGAATATAAAATATCTGCCGCTTATATTGGGTTCAATACTGTTTAACTACACAATTGGCGGACTTCTGGTTGATTATGATGCCTCAAAGGGACGCGCTGTCTCTAGGAAGGGGATCTTTGTATTTGGAATCTGCTCAAACATTGCCTTGCTCTGCTGGTTCAAGTATATGGATTTTTTTATAGCTACATCAAATGATCTGCTGGGTATGCAATTGCCGTTGCTTAAAATTATTCTCCCCCTGGGGATCAGCTTTTTCACCATCACCCAGATAGCCTTTCTTGTGGATGCCTTTGAAGGGTTGGTTGAGGAGAGGAATCTGCTGAATTATGCCCTTTTTGTCACCTTTTTCCCTCACCTGCTGGCTGGTCCTATTCTGCACCATAAAGAGATGATGCCCCAGTTTGAGAGACTGCGCAACAAGGTCGTAAACTGGAAGAATCTCTATATTGGCTTGACCCTGTTTTTCATCGGGCTTTTTAAAAAGGTAATAATAGCGGACACATTTGCTTCTTGGGCCACTGCCGGCTTTGACACAACCCAGCCGTTAACCCTTTTTCCTGCATGGCTTGCCAGTCTTTCCTATACATTCCAGCTCTATTTTGATTTCAGTGGTTACAGTGATATGGCCGTAGGGATCGGCTGGATGTTCAATATCAATCTTCCAGTTAATTTCAACAGTCCGTACAAGGCCACTGGCATGATTGATTTTTGGAAACGCTGGCATATTACTCTGACTAACTTTATAACTACCTATTTGTATACCCCTATTTTAAGATCGTTTGGCAGGGTGACTTTTAACATTTCCCTTGTTGCTGTTTTTCTTGCAATGCTGATATCCGGGTTCTGGCATGGTGCCGGTTGGACTTTTGTCATTTGGGGTGGAATGCACGGTTTTGGTCTTGTTGTGAACCATGTCTGGAGAAAGAAAAAACTTCGGATGCCGACGTTCGTCGCATGGTTTGTCACCTTCAATTTTGTAAATATTTCTTTTGTTTTTTTTCGTTCAAAAACAGTGGATGGTGCGGTCCAGATGATCAAGGGTATGCTTGGGATGAATGGGGCTATGCTGCACAAGTCACTTGCAAAGTTTCCGTTGCTTCATGAACTTGGTTTTACCTTTGGCAAATGGCTGGATGGGATCAAAGGGAATGACAAGACCTGGATTTTCTGTGCTGTGGCCCTGGTTATTGTCGTAGTATGGAAAAACTCAATGCAGATTGTCGAACGGGCCCGACCCAATTGGGCTTGGGTTACCTTTCTGATTGTCATATCGTTCTGGACTTTTCTGGATTTAAACAAAGTCAGTGAATTTCTGTACTTTCAATTTTAAGGTCTGTTATGACGTATCGTAAGAGTGTAATTATACTGTTTTCAGCCCTGGCTGTTTTTATTGTATCCAACCTGATCATCTGGAAGCTTTTTACAGAGAAGCTGCTTACATCGCGTTACGGTACCGGTGGAGACCTGGCCAGACTTGGTTATATAATAGACTCCAAACAACTGAGAAGGGCTGTTGTTGATCTGCCGAAGAGACATATTGAGTTCAAGGATTATAACGGGCAGCCTGTTGATATGATTGTCATTGGTGATTCATTTTCAAATGGCGGGGGTGAAGGGAAAAACAGTTATTATCAGGACTATATCGCCACATACAACAATTTTACTGTTCTTAACATTACCATGTACAAACAAGGGCCAGCCGAGACAGTAATGTATCTGTTTAACAGCGGGTTGCTTGACAAGATACAGCCACGCTATCTGCTGATGCAGTCGGTTGAACGTTATTGTTCCGAGAGGTTTTCAGGAAAAATAGATTTAAATCTGACTGAAGACCTTCACAAGCTTGAGGCGCATTATAAAGAAGTTACAGACTCATTCAATTATCTTCCCAAACTCAGTTTCATGAACGACGGCAATGTCAAGTATCTCTACTACCGTCTGATGTACCTTTTTTCAGATAGTCCAACCAATCAAGTGATAGCCCGCAAATTATCCAGGCCATTTTTTGATGTGAAAAACGATAACCTACTCCTTTTTTACAAAGATGATATAAAGAATATCCCCAGACAAAACAGAGAGGCGGTTGTTTCTCTGAATAATAATATAAACAGATTGTCTGAACTGCTAAGCAAGCGAGGCATAAAGCTCTACTTTATGCCGTCTGTTGACAAATACAATCTGTACAGTGAATTTATAGTGGACAATCCATATCCCAGGAGTGTCTTTTTTGAAGAACTGCGCCCTCTGCCCAAGAATTACGGGTTTATTGATACCAAGCAGATTTTGCTGGAGGTAGTGCAAAGAGGTGAGAAGGATATCTACTATGCCGATGATACCCACTGGAGCTGGCGGGCCTCCGAACTGATATTCAAGAATGTCAGCTTTAGTTCTGCAAAATGATGCACCCGCTGTCGGCTCCAAAGGTTAGTATCTGCATACCTACGTATAATTACGCAGATTATATAGGTGAGGCACTTGATTCGATTCTGGGCCAGCTTTTTTCAGATTTTGAGGTGATCATCGTTGATGACGGATCAAGTGATAACACCCTGGCTGTTCTTGATATGCACCCTGCAATGCAGGATCCCCGTTTCAGGCTTGTTGTAAACAACCCCAATATCGGGATGGTGAAAAACTGGAATTACTGTCTTGAACTGGCAAAGGGGCAATATGTCAAGTTTCTTTTTGCCGATGATTTTCTGACTGAGCCTGATTCCCTTACCCTTCTGGTCTCTGCCCTTGACAACAACCCCTCTGTTACCCTTGCGGCCTCAGCAAGAAAGATAGTCTCTTCAGAATCCGAGACACAGAAAGTGCTTGATCATTTTGGGAAAGACTGTGTCATCATGGGTACGTCTGTTATTCAGAACTGTCTGTGTTACATGAAAAACCTGATTGGTGAACCATCCGCTGTTATCTTTCGCAGATCAGATGCTGTCAGGGGGTTTGACTGTGGCTACAGGCAACTGGTTGATCTGGAAATGTGGTTTTATCTGCTGGAAAAAGGAGATTTTGCCTTTATCAGTAAACCGCTCTGCGCATTCAGGATTCATGAAAGGCAACAGACAGTGGTAAACCGGAACAACCCTGACACCATACATGAAACCGGTCGCTTGCATGATGAATACCTCTGCAAGCCATACATCCGTCTGAGCCGGATTGCCAGGCAATATCTCTTGTTTGATTATCGGTACCAGATTTGGAAGGGGTTCAAGGAAAAAGGACATCACACTGATTACAGATTATATGATTCGGCTGCATCCAGGCTAAGGTTCTTTTTTCTGCTCGCCTGTTACAAGGCTGTTAAACCCTTTGTAAAACTGGTATTAAAAGACAAGTTCTTGCTGAACAAAATTTGACGCTTTTAAAACATTATGAAGGATTAGGAAGAACTTAGAAGTATATATAAAAAACAGTAACTTAAATACAAATCAGCTACACTTAACCTGCTAAGCCTTATGAAGGATTTAGCAGGTTTTTTATTTCTGTTCCTACCTATAGCCTACCTTTTGGGTCTTGCATGTAGTACAAAACAGGAATCAATCCATTGCTACACAAAACTGGTGTTCCATATATAAAAACATATATCGTGGGGAAAATATATTTATTTAATAATAACAGTATGTTATATTGTTTATTGTATAAAGTATAAAATGGGATATTTGAAAAATATATGTATGTAGTGTTTTTTTTAGGTGTTCCGGGTGTTCCGGTGTTCCGGGTAACATATTATTCATTTATTACAATATGTTACCCCGGAACACCACAAACAAAAACCGGAACACCTCAGTTTTTAGGTGTTCCGGGTAGCTCAATTATTCTGGATAGTGTAGTCAACTTATTTAATGGAGGATAAGGTTATGCCAAAGATGCAGCTTACCAAACGTAACATTGACAAGCTTCCGTTTACTGAAAGTGGGCAAGTTGATTATTTCGATACTGACTTGAAAGGGCTTGTGTTGAGGGTAGGAAAAAACAGCAAGACATTTTACATCCAGGTAGACGTAAAAGACGCAGTAACGGGAAAATTTAAGTCAGTTAAGGAAAAGCTTAGTGTTTATGGTGAGATTACACTGGAGCAAGCCCGTCATTTAGCACCTGATGTTATCAAACGAATCAGGGAGGGGAGGCCTGCTGCTGTGTCTGTGCCTATTATGCAAGATATGTATGAACGATATTTGAGGGATAAACCTTTAAACGATGCAACTAAGCTTCAATATACAAGCTACTTGCCACGCCTGTTTCCAACTTGGCTTGAAATACCTTTGGATAAACTACATCTTGTTTTAACTCCTGATGTGGTAACGGAACGGTTTTATCAGGTTAAGGAAAATAACGGCTCTGGTGCTGCAAGTTGTAGTTTCAAATGTTTGCAAGCTATAGTGAATTATGCAGAAGTTATCTATCCTCAATTTGTAATAAAGAATCCGTTTAAGGTGCTGTCTGGTGCCAAAATGTGGCCGAAGATTGGTAGCAGAGACGATTATCTTGAACCTGCACAGGTGCAATTGTTTGTTGAATCGCTTGTAACTGCGACACCTGCACACAGAGATTGCTACTTGTTTACGCTCTATCACGGCGTAAGAGCCCAAGAAGCATATACGTTGCAATGGAGTAACGTAGATTTTGAAAAAGAAATTGTAACTTTCTGGCATGAAACAGACGTTTCCAAGCGTACCTATACCGTGCCTATGTCATTGCAATCAAAGGAGATATTGAAGAGGCGTAAGAAGGCGGCAGTTGAAAATAATGCGTATGTGTTCCCTGTACAAGGCTCCCGTGGTAAGAGTGGGCATTTAGTTCTCCGTGCTGCTGATATTAAACGTCGAACAGGGATTAATATTACCGTTCACGGTTTAAGGCGGACATTTATTACAATAGGCGAACGGTTGCGGTTGAGACGTGAGGATATAAACCGATTAACAGGTCATACAGACAGTTCTGTAACTGGCAGGCATTACAGCAGGCTTACAAATGATGATATGAGGCCGGTTTTACAGGCTATATGTAACGAAATTGACCGTTTGATTCATGAAAGTTCAAAAGCAAAAGTGATTCAATTTCCAGTAAAAGCTGTTAGATGATGTCGGGTTGCAAGTTCACTTTGTTTCAAGGTAAAGTGCTTCAGTGCGGTTTCAGGTGATTC
>DYNH01000017.1:0-17594 GCA_020721175.1 Trichlorobacter lovleyi
TATGCAATATTATTAATGCGTTAAATCAGTTTCTAGTTATTGCGAGTGCATCATGGTTAGCGGCATCGAAAAGAGCGATATTTCTCTTGAAGATGATGACAAAACCTTATTTGTTGGGGGATTAGCGGCGCATCAGTGGCACGAACACTGAATATCAGCCGTGCGGAGTCAGTCTGGCTGCACGAAGAGGCGAAGATATCTACAGGATGAACCCGGATTTGCATGATATTGCAGTTAGTTTGCAAGCTTAACAACGTCCCAGTTTGTTTCTAAGCGGCTCTATAGTCAGCACTCTGATAATGGCTTTTCTGTTGCGACAGACAAAATGTTTCAGTATGATTGGGGTCAGTATGGCAGGCGCTGTTGCGCACAATACAGGCCAATTAATTGCTGCTTCAATAATCCTGCAGAAACAGGGCAAGCGATAAAATTTGACAAACCCTGATATAACTGCGAAATCATCAAATTATAGCTATTCAAAATTTCAGTGTTTCATAAAGGGATGATATAATGACAGATACACCGATATTGACAAGAAAAGGGATTATCCTTGCCGGAGGGGCCGGCACTCGCCTCCATCCGGCAACCCTTGCAGTATCAAAGCAACTGCTGCCGGTTTTTGACAAACCGATGATCTACTACCCGTTGAGTTCACTCATGCTTGCAGGCATCCGTGAAATCCTGATTATATCCACCCCTCAGGATACCCCGCGCTTTGAACAGCTTTTGGGTGATGGAAGGCAATGGGGGATTGATCTGCAATATGCTGTTCAAGCCTCACCAGACGGTCTTGCGCAGGCGTTTATAATCGGTGAGCAATTTATCGGAACCAGCCCTTCAGCCCTGGTACTTGGTGATAACATCTTCTATGGCCACGACTTCCAGTTGCTTCTTAAAAAAGCGATGAAAACTGCGAACGGGGCCACTGTTTTTGCCTACCACGTACATGATCCTGAAAGATACGGCGTGGTTGATTTCGATTCATCTGGCAAGGCAGTTTCTCTTGAAGAAAAACCAGAACAGCCCCATTCCAACTTTGCTGTTACCGGTCTTTATTTCTACGATAATACTGTTGTTGAACGGGCAAAGAGCCTTAAACCTTCTATGCGTGGAGAGCTTGAAATTACTGATTTAAATCGTCTCTATCTTAAAGAAGGACAACTTTCAGTAGAAATTATGGGACGAGGTTATGCATGGCTTGATACCGGCACCCATGAAAGTCTGCTGGAGGCAGGTCAGTTTATTGCAACAATTGAAAAACGTCAGGGGTTAAAAGTTGCATGTCCAGAAGAGATCGCATGGAGGCAAGGCTGGATTAGTACCTTACAACTTGCAGAACTTGCTTTGCCATTAATTAAAAACAGCTACGGCCAATATCTTTCTGCCCTAACTTCAGCAACCTGACGATTAAGGGGTACAGGACATGTATCTTAAAACAGAGTCAGGCTAATGTCGGTGCCTTCTATATCCAGGCATTACAACTCCATGCGTTGGCGAATGTTCGCTACATTGGCGCTGATGTATATCCTGGTATACTTCTATCGCGTATCTCTGGCGGTTGTGTCTGAAGATATCAGCATTGATCTGAATCTGACGCCAGAACAGTTGGGTAACCTGGCTGGTGTGCTTTTTTATGTCTATGCCGTGGCACAGATACCGCTTGGGCCTCTGATTGATCGTGTAGGGCCACGCCTGATGATATCAGGCTGCGGCCTGCTGACTACAATCGGGGGCATACTGTTTGCTATGGCCGGAGGGCTTGCAACTGCCATGGCAGGTCGCGTACTGATTGGCATCGGCACTGCCGCTGTCCTGATGTCCATCTTCACCATCTTTAGTCACTGGTATACCAGACAGGAGTTTTCCAGGGTTTCAGGCCTGATGGTGGCTGCCGGTAATCTGGGCAACCTGGCAGGAACAGCACCGCTGGCCTTTGCAGTGGGATATCTTGGCTGGCGCTCTTCCTTTTTATGGATTGGTGTTTTGCAGGGAGTGGTAACATTACTGATTTTTCTGAAGATACAGGATAGACCGGAAAAACCGCTTGAACCGGAGTCTTCGGAGCATCTTGAAAGACCAGGGATGCTGGCAGCATGGGCGGTTATTGCCCGAAACCGCTCTTTCTGGCTACTGGCGGCAGTCGCCTTCTGCTGGTACGGCAACTATCTGGCTGTACAAGGGCTATGGGGAGGCCCATACCTGATGCATCAGCTTGGTTTTTCCCGCGAAGGCGCTGGCAAGATGCTGCTCTGGACATCAATCGGTTTTATCATCGGCTCCATGCTGACAGATTGGATTGCACGGAGGTTATTTCATTCCTACAGCCGAACACTACTCGCAGGGCAGCTCTGCCTTAGTCTGCTTATGACCGGTTTTTTAGGTTGGCTGCAACTTTTGCCACACTGGGGGTTGATACTTTATTTTCTGGGGATCGGTCTGACTGTATCCACAGGAGTGATGATCTATCCGATTATCCGCAGCATGGTACCGGTAAGCATGGTAGGAACCGGCCTGACATCGCTGAATTTCTTTGTTTTAATGGGGTCTGCTGTTGCACAACAAGGCATGGGGATAATTATTACCCATTCCGGCGGGTATTCAACCGAAGGATTCCGTACTGCCTTCAGTGTGCCTGTGTTGAGTTTATTTCTGGCCAGCCTGCTGTTTATCTTTGCCAGAAACTACCCGACAGGGGAACAGTAACGGTCTTGCAGTCAAATAAATTGAGGCTGTTTTACCTGTTTTATTAAATTTTGATTCAGAGATTAGGAAGCTGACATGCAACTTGAAAGAGGTGAACGCCCCTGGGGCACCTATACTGTCCTTGAGGAAAATATTCACTATAAAATCAAACGGATAGAGGTATTACCAGGACATCGGCTTTCGCTTCAGAAACATCATCACCGAAGTGAACACTGGATTGTAGTATCCGGCACGGCCCTGGTAACCTGCGGTGAACGTGACTTTACTGTAAATATCAATGAATCCACATTTATACCGATCGGAGAACCGCATCGTCTGCATAACCCGGGCAAGATTCCGTTGATTATTATCGAGGTTCAGAGCGGTGAGTACCTGGGTGAAGATGATATTATCCGTTTTCAGGACGACTATCAGCGGATTGAAGAACAGGAGGAAACTCTATGTATATAGTAATTCTTGCAGGTGGCTCCGGAACCCGTTTCTGGCCTGTCTCCCGTACCAGCCGCCCAAAACAGTTGATAAGCATTACGGATGGCCCAACAATGTTGCAAAGGACTGTGGAAAGGGTGCTGGATTTGAAACCAAAACGGATAATGGTTGTAACAAACCAGCTACAGAAAGAGGAAACCGAACACCAGTTGTCCAGGTATCGTTCTGTCGCTCCGGTGGATCTGATTGCAGAACCGGTTGGCAGGAACACAGCACCGGCAGTGGGACTGGCAGCGGCCATTATTGTGCTACATGATCCTGAAGGGATAATGGTAGTGCTACCTGCAGATCATTATATTCGTAATGATGAAGAGTTGCGTGCAACGTTACATAAAGCGATACATAGCGCCCGTAACGGTTGGCTTATGACGCTTGGTATTGTACCTGTAAGCCCTGAAACCGGTTATGGTTATCTTGAGGCTGATATGGCGCTGAGGGGAACAGGGCCGTTTCCGGTCAGACGTTTTATGGAAAAGCCTGATAGAGAGACTGCCCTGGCATGTCTGGAGGCAGGTAATTTTTTCTGGAACAGCGGCATTTTTGTCTGGCGGGCCGATAGTATTCTTGCTGAAATAGAAAAATATATGCCGGAACTTGCCTTGCAACTGGATTCCATAACATTAAATAATGTCTGGGATCTGGCTGATTTTACCGGACAGATAACAGATATCTATGCCAGAATTGCCAGCCAGTCCATTGATTACGGCGTAATGGAAAAATCTGACAGGGTTCAGATGGTTCCTGCGGATATCGGCTGGAGCGACCTGGGGAGCTGGTCAGCCCTGCCGGATATCTGCGATGCAAATGAAGACGGAACCGTGGTTGCACATTGCGCTGCATATATAAGCCTTGATAGCAGTAACTGCATTGTCTCTGGAAACGGTGGCGTGGTTGCGACCTTGGGGATGCATGACACAATAGTAGTTTCAACTGGTGATGCTGTTCTGGTCTGCCCCAGAGATAGGGCACAGGATGTGCGCAAGGTGGTGGATCGGCTACAGAAGATGGAACTGTCAGAATACCTGTAGCGCGAGGCTCTTTAAAAAATTTCATCCCCGAATGCCTCTAGCAGGGGCAAGGTATACCTTGCCCCTACATGCCGGACTTTGATCTTTGTTACAGCAATGGAGAAGCACTAATGTCTCTACGCGGCGCAGCGCGCCGTAACTGCATTCCCACGCAGCGCGTGGGAACGAGACCAACTCGATCTACAGTATCAGTGAAAAACGAAATTTTATGCCGTTTGAAGTATAAATAAAAACCGACAGGGGAAATATAAGTGCCCCTGTCTTTTTCTGGCCATGCTTGTCAACTTTTATTACTTATGAAAGGTTTACAATGTCAATCCAGCTTATTGCAAGGCGGTTGGAAAAGATACGCAAGGCAGGACTTTTCAGGGTTCTGCGTCCTGTTGACCGTACAACGCCACAGGTAACTGTATGCGGCAAACCGTCGCTTTTATTCTGTTCCAACAATTATCTGGGTTTGGCGGAACATCCAGTCCTGGCCCATGCTGCTGCCGAAGCTGCTGTACGGCATGGCGTGTCAAGCGGGGCATCCCGCCTGGTTTCTGGAAGCCAGCCACTACATGAACAGTTAGAGCTACAGGTTGCGCAATGGAAAGGGACGGAATCAGCACTGCTGTTTAACAGCGGTTATGCCGCCAATACAGGAATTATTGCTGCCCTGGCAGGCAGGGGTGATGTCATCTTTTCGGATCGCCTTAACCATGCCAGTATAATTGACGGCGCCATTTTATCCGGCGCAAAATTTTTGCGTTATCCGCATAATGACCTTGACGCCCTTGAACTGATGATTACCAGACATGTAACTGACGGTCTGCGTCTGATAGTAACTGACGGGGTATTCAGCATGGATGGTGATTTGGCACCATTAAAGGAACTTGCCGGTCTGGCTGAAAAGTATGACAGTCTGCTGATGTTGGATGATGCCCATGCAGGGGGTGTGATTGGCAGGCAGGGTAGGGGAAGTGCTGATTTTTTTGGTGTTGCTGACAGGATAACTGTGCAGATGGGAACCTTTGGCAAGGCACTGGGCAGCTTTGGTGCGTTTGCTGCCTGCTCAAGCCTGATACGCGATTATCTGATCAACAGGTCACGTTCCCTTATTTTTTCTACCTCACTGCCCCCTGCGGTGCTGGCTGCATCTTCTGCTGCAGTTAGCCTGGCAGTTACTGAAGAGGGTGAACTTTTAAGGTTAAAACTTGCCCAAAACGGTCAAATGCTGCGCCGACTGCTGCAAGATGGCGGAATGAATGTGCCTGAAGGGATTACACCCATCATTCCGCTGCTGGTTGGTGACACAGAAACAACTGTCCGTTTTTCAGCCAACCTGCTTGATGAAGGGGTCTTTGTACAGGGAATCCGGCCACCTACTGTGCCGCCAGGCACTAGCCGTCTGCGCTGTACAGTCATGGCAAGCCATTCTGAGGAGCAGATCCAACAGGCTGCTGAAGCCATCATCCGAGTTGGTAATAAACTGGGGGTCTGCTGATGCCGTTTATGGGTGAAATTTGGTATGAGGATTATGGCTCCGGTCGTACTTTCCTGTTTGTTCATGGATGGTGCATGTCATCGGCTGTCTGGGGGCTTCAGCGGGAATCTGTTGCAACAGACGGTCGTTTTATGGCAGTTGATCTGCAAGGTCATGGCAGGTCTGGTGCAAATGGTAAAATTACCCGATTTTCAGATTATGCCAGAGACATAGTCAGGCTTGTTAACGACCTTGATCTAAGAGAAATAATTCCGGTTTGCTGGTCCATGGGGGCACAGATAATACTTAAGGCCTATCCGGTTCTTAAGGATCGTATAGCCGGGCTTGTTCTGGTTGGAGCTACCCCCCGTTTTTCGTCAGCGCCCCATTTTCCGCACGGACTGCATCCCAAAGAGGCAGAGGGGATGCGGCTGAAGGTCAAACGCAATCTGGGACGGGCACTGGAGGGATTCAATCGTAATCTCTTTACTGATTCCGAGCTGTCAGATGATGTTCATGCACGCCAGGTTGAAGAAATTATGGCCTCTGTTGTCCCACCTTCAACATGCATCGCCCTGGATGGACTAGAGGCGCTGATGGAAGAGGAAGTGCTTGAGGAGGCAAGAAAGGTAAGATGCCCGACACTGCTTCTGCATGGTGAAAAGGATACGATATGTCTGCCTGCCGCCTCAGCCTGGTTACATCAGGTAATTCCGGATAGCCATCGTATTGTCTATAACGGTTGCGGACATGCCCCGTTTTTGAGCCATCCGAAACGATTCAATCGGGATTTGCAAGTTTTTACAGGAGGCATATTTGGAAAGGGTTGACAGACAACGGGTACGGAAGTCGTTCCATCTGGGGGCTGAACAGTATGATCAGCATACCCCTGTTCAACAACTTGTCATAGAGCAGTTGCTGAAAATAATTGAACAGCACACATCTGCTAAAAAACCGCAACGGATACTTGATATCGGTTGCGGAACCGGTCGCCTTCTTGAACAGGTTGGGTATTGTTATCAGACTGCTGCCCTTGCTGGCCTGGACCTGGCTCCTAACATGATTAAACAGGCTGCTGAAAGACTTCCTGAAACTGTCTGCCTTATGCATGGTGATGCTGAAGACTTGCCTTTCCAAAGTAACTGTTTTGACCTTGTACTGTCCAGCTCAACATTTCAGTGGCTTGACAGGCTGAATCTCTGCTTCAGTGAGGTACTGCGCGTATTGGAGCCTGACGGGCAGTTTTTATTCAGTCTGTTCGGAAAGGGGACATTACACGAACTGCACTGTTCATGGCAGCAGGCTCTGGAGACGGAAGGGATGGAAAACTGGCAAAAACGGACAGGCGGCCCACACTGTTTCCATACTCCAGAACAGGTCAAAAGTTCACTGGAGGCAACCGGCTTCAATTCTGTAAAGGTCTGGTCAGGCCATGAAAGAATCTGGTACAGTGATGTGCCCCAGTTGTTGCAGGCCATCAGGAAGATCGGGGCTGCCACTGCACCACGGACACCAGCAGGAGGCGGATTAGGGTGGAGGCGTGTACTGCATCTGATGGCAGATATTTATAGGAAACAGTTTGGTTCTGCAGATGGCGTACCTGCAAGTTACCAGGTGATCTATGCAACCGGCAGGCGATGATCTGAAGATGTGTTCATTATTACTTCAATCAGTTTTTTAGCCAACGGATTTACAACGCTGTAATGAACCTCTACTCCGTCGCGCTTACCTTCGATGATTCCCTTGTTCTTCAAAAGCGCCAGGTGTTGGGAAACAGTTGCCTGGGGAAGATTAAGGCACTCCCAGATATGTTTAACATTACATTCATGGGTACAAAGCCCTGCTACAATTTTCAGACGGATAGGATGTCCCATGACTTTTAGAATTTCAGCCTCGCTGCTGAAAAGCATTGTTCTATCAAATTCCATGTAATTCCAATCATTTGTCATTTTTTGCCAGCAACCACAGTTGGCTTGAGACTTTAAAACTATATATATAAATATTTCAGATGTCAATTTGAACTGAGAAGAGCTCCTCTTATTTGTGGTACTTTTGCGTTAGCTGAGGCCTCTGATTTATTTGACTGTTTTGTAATGAGACGATTTTTCATGTTTTAATTACGCTTTGCAATTTTTATTGCTACAGCATATCTCTGCAATTGATTTTTACAGGATAAAAGGCTTGCAAGCGGCATACAGGTATGTTATTGCCTGTAACACATTTTGTTTTTCTGACAAAGTGGGCTCGCAAAGCCCACTTTTTTGTTGCCTGGAGTTATGAGATATATGGCTGAAGTTGATCCTTTAAATATGGTAGAGAAGTTGCTGCTGCCAATTCTTGATGAACTAGGGATTGAGCTGGTTGACCTTGAATTAAAAAAAGCAGGTCGCAGCCACGTATTACGAATATTTATTGATAAACCCGATGGTGTAAATCTTGATGACTGTGCCGAGGTAAGCCGGGAACTCTCTGTTAATCTGGATGTAGAGGACTGGATCCCCGGCAGGTACACCCTGGAAGTATCCTCACCAGGACTTAATCGCCCCTTGAAAAATAAACAGGATTTCCTTCGATACCAGGGACGTCTTGCAGTTGTTAAAACAGCAGTACTCCTTAAAGATGAGAAAGGAAACGCCCGCAAGACCTTTCTGGGTACAATTGAGGGGATTGAAGAGGCAGGGATAGTTGTATTGCGCCTTAAAGAAGGCCCACAGGCCCGTATCCCAATGGATTCCATCACAAAAGCCAATCTTGAATTTGAATTTTAACGCCAGGGCGTTTTGTTGTACTTCTATATATAGTGATCGCACAAGGAGATTCATGCCGTGGATACAATCGTCAGTCTCAAGCAGGCCATCGAACAGATCGTGAAAGAAAAAGGGATCGACCGTCAGGTGGTGATCGAGGCGATGGAACAGGCAGTACTTTCCGCTGCCAACAAAAAATATCGCAACACCCGCAACCTTGAGGCCAGTTACAACAACGAAACCGGCGAAGTTGAGCTGTTTGAATATGTAGTTGTAGTTGATGAGGTGCAGGACTCCTATACAGAAATTTTGCTTGAAGAAGCCCGTGAAATGGATCCTGAATGTGAGGTGGGCGATCAACTGGGCGAAAAGATCGATTCAGGTGATTTTGGACGGATTGCTGCCCAGACTGCCAAACAGGTAATCATACAGAAAGTACGTGAAGCCGAGCGGGAAACAGTCTTTACCGAATACAAGGATCGGCAATGGGAGATAGTAACCGGACAGGTACGTCGTTTTGAGCGTGGTGATCTGCTGATTGATCTTGGACGGGCTGAAGCCGTTCTATCTGCCAAAGAACAGATGCCGCGTGAGGTATACCGCCCTGGTGACCGTATAAGGGCGATTATCACTGATATAGCCATGACCACCAAGGGGCCACAGATTATACTGTCGCGCACTCATCCCCAGATGCTTTCGAAACTGTTTGAAGCAGAGGTGCCAGAAATAGGTGAAGGACTGGTTGAGATTGTCAACGTAGTGCGAGATCCAGGCAGTAGAGCCAAAATAGCGGTGGCCTCCCATGACCGAGATGTAGATCCTGTTGGAGCCTGTGTAGGTATGAGAGGCTCACGGGTTCAGAATGTAGTCTCTGAACTGCGTGGAGAGAAGATTGACATTATACCCTGGTCCGCTGATATAGCCCGTTTTGTCTGCAATTCCCTTTCACCTGCCCAGGTTTTAAAGGTGTTTATGGATGAAGAACAGCGTACCCTTGAGGTGATCGTGCCTGATGATCAGCTCTCCCTTGCAATAGGCAAAAGGGGACAGAACGTCAGTCTGGCCGCACGTCTGACAGGCTGTCGCATTGATATTAAGGGAGAAGCTAAGGAAGAAGAGGCTGAACTTGATGCCTTTGCCTCTTTTGATGGTACCAGGGTTGAACCTTCTGATCTGAAATCAGAAGATATAAAAGAGGATGAACAATCTGCTGAACCTTCGGTAGTAGAGGAATAAACGTGGGATTCAGGGCAGAACCGGTTCGTAGCTGTATAGCTTGTCGTCGTACAGGCAGCAAGAATACTTTTTTACGTTTTGTACTGGCACCTGACGGTACTGTGACCCCAGATATTGAAGAAAAATTACCTGGTCGGGGAGCTTATACCTGTCAGTCAAGACAATGTGTTAATAATGCCGTTGCCAGACGGCAGTTTAACCGTTCTTTTAAAGGCTGTGCAAAAGCTGTGGATGCCCAGGCCATGTCAAGCCTGCTGCTACAGATTATGGAAAAGAGGATCAGTGGATATATTGCCCTTGCAAATAAGGCTGGCGCAACGGTCTCAGGCGGTGAAGCTGTTGAAAGGTCTCTGAAGGGAATTAAACCTCCGCATCTGCTTATTCTGGCAAATGATATATCGTCAACTGTTGCAGAAAAACTCTGCTCTATGTCAAACCGGGTCGCTGTCCCGGTGGTGCATGCATTGACAAAGGAACAACTGGGGCAACTGATGGGAAAAGAGTCGGATCGTAGCGCTGTATCAGTGTTGTCGGTCGGTTTTGCAAATTCTCTAAAAAAAGAAATTGAGCGATACAGGAACTATCTGGAAGAGGAGAGCGGTCGATGAGTAAGACCCGGATAAGCAATCTTGCGGAAAAGCTGGGGATTGATACCAAGGAGGCGCTTGCGAGGCTGAAGACGTTGGGAATTGACGTCAAGGCAGGAGTCACTACCGTTGATGATGAGGCAGCGGCGCGTCTTATGTCATTTAAACCGGTTGAATCAGGACTTGAAGAGGTACGTGTAGCGGCAAATATTGTTCGACGGCGTTCCAGGCCTTCCGTAGTAGCTGAATCGGAAAGCGCACCGGTAACCAGTGTTGAATCTGCAGCAGTTTCTGCTGCAGTTGAAGAGAAACCTGTTGAAAAGCATGTTTCCATTCCAGAACGCGTTTCCATTGTTAAAAAGGCTGTTGAAACGCTGCCGGAACAGGTTGTCAGCCCTAAAGCAGAAGAAGAACCGGCCGCTGTCACAAAGCCAGCCGAGGAAATAAAAGTCAGTGAAAAAACGGTTGAGGAGTTGCCATTAGCCACAACTGTTGAACCGGTCCAGGTTGCTGATGAAAAGTCTCAGGTTATCCCTCCGCAGCCAGAGCGTGCAAGCGCAACTCAGGCCAGAATTCTGGGACGTGTCGAAATTCCGATATCTAATGACCAACGCCATTATCGTCGTGAACCGGTACGAAGCCCAGGTAGCAGTACCGAACGTACTCAGCGGCCTTCACCCCAGGGGGATTCACGTGGCCAACGCCCGACAGGAGGGCAGGATAATCGCGGCCCACGTCCGGCAGGGCAGCAGGATAACCGCACCCCTCGTCCCGCTGGTGGTTACGATAACCGCGGCCCCCGTCCCACCGGTTCTACTGATTCAAGACCAACACGTCCCACAACGCCCCAGAAGGATTTTGCACAGCCACGGACTTCGACTCCTCGTCCGGTACAACTGACCCAGGTTGATCTGCCTGTTCAGACAGCCGATGAGCGTCGGAAATCTGTTGGCCAGGGGCGCAAACCAAACACCGCGGTAAAAGAAAACGCCGCAGACAAGGCTAAAAAAGGTGCTGCTGCAAAAGGAAAAGGTCGTGAACAGTTAAGTAAGCAGGCCTTACTTGAACGTGAAGAACGTCAGTTTGACCCGTTTCACAAGTCCCGCAAAAAGGGTAAGGAGAGGGAAGAGCCTGGCAAAACCGAGTTGACCACGCCAAAGGCGATCAAACGTATTATCAGGATATCTGAAACCATCACCATCGGAGAACTTGCCAAGCGTATGGGTATCAAGGCAACAGACCTGATCAAGGCGATGATGAAGCTTGGGTCAATGGTAACAATCAACCATGTACTGGATCATGATGCTGCTGTTCTGCTTGCATCTGATTACGGGTATGAGGTTGAGAACGTAGCGGTTGATCTTGACGAGATACTTGAATTTACCCCTGATGCACCTGAACTGCTGCATGAACGTCCTCCAGTTGTTACCATCATGGGGCACGTTGATCACGGCAAGACATCTCTGCTGGATGCTATCCGTGAAGCAAACGTTATAGCCGGCGAGGCTGGCGGTATTACACAACATATCGGGGCATATGATGTAGAGCTGCATGGTCGCAAGATTACCTTTCTTGATACACCTGGCCATGAGGCCTTTACTGCAATGCGGGCACGTGGCGCAAAAGTAACCGATATCGTTATTCTTGTGGTTGCTGCAGATGACGGGGTCATGCCGCAGACAAAGGAGGCGATCAACCACTCCAAGGCCGCCGGTGTGCCAATAATTGTTGCCATCAACAAGATTGACAAGCCGGATGCCCGCCCTGAAAAGGTCAAGCAGGAACTGACCGAACATGGCATTGTTTCTTCGGAATGGGGCGGTGACATCACCATGGTTGAGGTATCTGCAAAAAAACGCCTCAACCTTGAAGAACTGCTTGAAATGATTCTACTTCAGGCTGATCTGATGGATCTGAAGGCCAACCCGGACAAGTCAGCCAAAGGCACCATCGTAGAAGGCAAACTTGACAAGGGGCGCGGGCCGGTTGCCACTGTACTGGTGCAGGAAGGCACATTAAGAACAGGTGACTACTGCGTTGTAGGTGTCCATTCAGGGCGGGTCAGGGCAATGCAGAATGACCGTGGAGAGCGTGTTCTGTACGCAGGTCCTTCAATGCCTGTAGAGGTTGTAGGACTGCCTGGTGTGCCTGATGCTGGTGATATTTTTGTGTCCATGAAGGATGAAAAGCAGGCTAAAGAGATCGCCACCCTGCGTCAGATCAAACAGCGTGAGCTTGAACTGGCAAAACATGCCAAGATGTCACTGGAACAGCTTTACGAAAAGATTCAGAAGGGTGAAGTCAAGGACCTTAACGTTATAGTCAAGGCAGATGTACAGGGTTCTGTTGAGGCAGTTGCGGAATCTCTGCGTAAACTCTCAACTGAAGCGGTTCGCCTTAATGTTATCCATACAGCGGTAGGTGCGGTAACCGAGACCGATGTCAATCTTGCAACAGCATCAAATGCCATTATAATAGGCTTCAGTATCAGGCCGGAGGTCAAGGCCCAGTCGCTGGCCGAGAAGGAAGGTGTAGATATACGTCTTTACAACGTGATCTACGATGCGGTGGATGATGTCAAGAAGGCGATGGAAGGCTTGCTTGAGCCGGTATTAAAGGAAAAATTCCTGGGCAGGGCCGAGATACGTGAGATATTCTCGGTTCCAAAGGTAGGCAATGTTGCCGGATGTTATGTACAGGACGGAAAGGTTGTACGTAATGCACAAGTAAGATTGCTGCGCGATAATGTTGTGATCTACCAGGGCAAACTGTCTACCCTGCGTCGTTTTAAAGATGACGTAAAAGAGGTTGCAACAGGTTATGAATGTGGTATGGGATTGGAAAACTACAATGATATAAAGACGGGCGACATAATAGAGGCATTTGAGATGGAGAAGGTAGCTGCCAAGCTTTAAATTTAGAGATCAGGATACAGTGCTGATTAAATACATTTCAACACTTGTTATATATTGAGACTCTTCCCACGCTCTGATGAGGATTTATGCACAAACGTTCTGACAAGGTCGCAGAGACCATCCATACAACAATTTCGACTATCCTTTCCAGGGGGTTAAACGACCCTAGGATCGGTTTTGTTACAATAACCGGTGTGGAAGTTACAGATGACCTGCATCTGGCGCGAATATATTTTACTGTAATTGGCGATGAACAGGCTGTCAAAAACTCTCAAGCAGGACTGGAGAGTGCCGCACGTCATATCAGGCATGATCTGGGCAAGGTTTTAAAGATGCGGTATACACCGGATATTGTATTTAAATATGACCATTCTCTGGAATACGGCCAGCGGATTGATAAGCTGCTGCGAGAAGTAGGTGCTAATAATGACGGGGAAAATCCAGCAAATAGCTGATGCAGTAAAACAGTGTAAGACTGTAATGATAACAAGCCACGAGGGGCCAGACGGTGATGCAATAGGCGCTTCACTTGGGCTAGCGGCCTTCTTGAAAGCTATTGGCAAAGATGTGACAGTCCATCTGGCTGATCCGGTGCCAGAACTTTACCGTTTTCTGCCTGGTTCCGACCTTGTCACACCGGATATACCTGATCAGGATTTTGATCTGGCGTTTGTTCTGGATATCGGAGAATTTCGACGCACCGGCAGCAAATTTTGCGCTTTTACCCGCTTTAACCAGCTTATAAACCTTGATCATCACCTGACCTGTGAAGAGTTCGGGCATATTAATCTTATTGACGAGAAGGCTGCCGCAACAGGGCTGCTGGTCTGGCGGATTGCAAAGGCATGCGGCTTCAGGGCAGATTACAATACAGCAGTCTGCCTTTATGTGGCCATTTTAACCGACACAGGATCGTTCCGTTACTCCAACGCAAACAGAGAGGCCTTTGAATCTGCCGGAGAGTTGCTTGAACAGGGGGGACTGAACGCCTGGAACATAGCTGAAAAACTGTACGAAAGCCAACCTCGCAAACGAATTGAGCTTTTGGCCCTGGCTCTGCCTACTCTGGAATTTGTCAGGGAAGGAAAGGTAGCCTCAATCACTGTTTTGCTTGAGATGTACGAAAAAACCGGCGCTGGCGCCGAGCTTACCGATGGTTTTGTCAATTATCCACGTTCAGTCGCAGGCGTTGACGTATCCATCTTTTTCCGCCAACTGGAAGAACGCAGGTTCAAGGTGGGCTTTCGTTCAAAGGGGACTGTGAATGTGGCCACACTTGCTCGAGCTTTTGGTGGCGGAGGTCATCATAACGCTTCTGGTGGTATGGTTGATGGCACCCTGGAAGAGGTCAAAAAGATAGTCTATGGAGCAGTAGACGCTGTGCAATGGTAAACGGTTTTCTGGTTATTGACAAACCAGTCGGGCTCAGTTCGCATGATGTGGTAAATCGGGTACGTCGTATACTTGGCATAAAAAAAGTCGGGCATACCGGCACGCTGGATCCCTTTGCAACCGGTGTGCTTCCGATAGCTGTAAGTGAAGCGACCAAGGCGATCCAGTTTCTGGATGAAGGTATAAAACAGTATGAAGCTGTCATTCGACTGGGTTTCACCACCGACACTCAGGATATAACCGGACAGGTGTTGAGTGAGCAGCAGGATTTATCCGGTATTGATGAAGAACAGTTGCTAGATAAAATGGCGCTGCTGACTGGTGATATCAACCAGGTTCCGCCTATGTTTTCTGCAATCAAGCAGGGAGGGCAACCGTTGTACAAACTGGCCCGCAAAGGGGTCGAGGTTAAACGGGATCCAAGAAGGATTACTGTTCACAGTTTTGAACTCCTTGTATTAAACCTGCCTTTTGTCTCTGTCAGGGTTGCGTGTTCTCCTGGCACCTATATCAGGACAATTGCAGATGATTTGGGAAAATTACTGGGCTGTGGCGCTTGTCTGACTGAACTGCGCCGCATATCAAGCGGCCCTTTTGAGATTACTGCTGCATTAACCCTTGAGCAACTGTCTGAATACGTTGCAGCCGGAGTATTGCAAAGATATCTTGTAGATATACAGGAGGTGCTTTGTCATTTAGGACAGTTTAGTCTGGCAGAACCTGAGTACAGCCAACTGAAGAACGGGATTCCACCTTTTAAGCGGCTTGCTGAATACTCTCCTGGACTTTTCAGGCTGACTTATAATAATCATGTTACTGCCGTAGCAGAGTTGACTCCCTGTAAAAAGATTGTCCTTAAAAGAGTATTTAACTGATGGAAATGCTTTACAGCTTCAATCAAGGTATGATAGAGATATATCCCTTTTTATAATTAACCAATGTTTCAACCAATAATCCATTTGCTGTACAGGAGGAGCCCAAAGGTGCTGGCTACAGAAAAAAAACAGGAAATCATCAACAACTTCAAGAAGCATGAAAGCGATACCGGTTCTCCGGAAGTACAGATTGCGATTCTTACAGCACGCATTGTGTATCTTACCGAACATTTCAAGATTCACAAAAAGGATCACCATAGCCGACGCGGTCTGCTTAAACTGGTTGGCCAGCGCCGCCGTATGCTTGATTATCTGAAGTCACGTGAGCTTGATCGTTACAAAAAAGTGATCGAGCAACTTGGCATCCGCAGGTAGAGAAAAGGCAGATTTCCAGAGAACACTCTGGAATCTGTCGGCTTTTTTTGTCATTTAAAAGGGCTGTAAAGCCCTTTTATTTTTTGTCAACCATGTTGGGGGCGTGGATAAAAAATCCATAAAATTTGTGGATTTTTTAACGACGGCCCCAGCGAGTACACTACATTTGGGGAAAAATATGACTTTTAATGAAAGATGTGTAGAAGAGCAGGCAGGAAACATGCAGATAAAAATCTCCACCGGCAAGATGGCCAAGCAGGCCAGCGGTGCGGTGGTGATTAGGAGTGGTGATACCATGGTTCTGGTAACCGTGGTTGGTACCAAGGAGGCAAAAGCAGGGCAGGATTTTTTTCCGCTTACTGTCAACTATACCGAAAAGACATATGCTGGCGGCAAGATTCCCGGAAGTTTTTTCAAGCGTGAGGGGCGTCCTTCCGAAGATGAAACCCTGATTTGTCGTCTGATTGACCGTCCGATAAGACCACTTTTCCCAGAAGGTTACCTGTGCGACACCCAGATAATGGCAACAGTTATATCCGCAGAAGCAGATCACGATCCGGCAATCCTTTCAATGATTGGCGCATCCGCAGCTCTGATGATATCTGATATACCGTTTAACGGGCCAATTGCCGGTGTAAAGGTGGGCCGTGTGGATGGCAGGCTGATTGCCAACCCAAGCGTTGAAGAGCTTGAGCGGAGCGATCTGAAGATTGTTGTTGCAGCCGGCAAAGACGCCATTTTTATGGTTGAAGGTGAGGCCGATTTTGTCTCTGAAGAAGATCTGCTTGAGGCTGTTTTCTTTGCAAAGGATTCTGTACAGGGGATTCTTGCAGCACAAGAGGAACTGGCCAGACAGGTAAATGTAGTCAAGCGTGAGGTTGCGGCTCCGGTGATTAATGAAGAGTTGAGGGACAAGGTAAAGGAACTGGCCTTTGACCGTATTTCCCAGGCTTTCAAGATTAAAGCCAAGCAGGAGCGTTATGCTGCTGTGGCCCAGATCAAGGATGATGTGATAGCAAGTCTGGCAGATGACTATGCAGGCTGCGAAAAAGAGATTAAAGGTTTTATTGGAGATATAGAATACGAACGCATGAGGAATGATGTTCTTGAAACCGGCATTCGGATTGATGGTCGCGACACAACCACTGTTCGCCCGATAGCTATTGAAATCGGTCTGCTGCCACGCGCACACGGTTCAACCCTTTTCACCCGTGGTGAAACCCAGGTGCTGGCCGCTGCCACTCTTGGCACTTCGCAGGACGAGCAGAGGATGGATTCGCTGTATGGCGAATATCGCAAAAAATTCATGCTGCATTACAATTTTCCTCCCTTTTCTGTTGGCGAGACCAGCTTCCGTCTGGGACCAGGTCGTCGTGAAATTGGTCATGGAATGCTTGCAGAACGCGCTATCTCTGCAATACTGCCCAATCATGATGAATTCCCCTATACAATCAGGATAGTGGCAGAAACCCTGGAGAGCAACGGTTCTTCATCAATGGCAACGGTCTGTGGTGGTTGTCTATCACTGATGGATGCTGGGGTGCCAGTCAAGTCGCCGGTGGCCGGTATTGCCATGGGCTTGATTAAAGAGGGGGACAAGGTAGCCATACTTACAGATATTCTGGGTGATGAAGATCATCTGGGTGACATGGATTTCAAGGTTGCAGGTTCTGCAGTCGGCGTAACTGCTTTACAAATGGATATCAAGATTGGCGGAGTCAGTAAAGAGATTATGCAAAAGGCACTGCAGCAGGCCAGGGAAGGCCGTCTGCATATCCTGGG
>DYNH01000017.1:17694-20184 GCA_020721175.1 Trichlorobacter lovleyi
CCTGGCACAGACGGTCTGGTGCATATCTCTGAACTGGACGAAACCCGCGTCAAGAATGTAACCGACATTCTTAAAGAAGGTGATAAGGTTTTGGTCAAATGTATTGGTGTGGATAAGCAGGGCAAGATAAAGCTTTCGCGCAAGGCTGCCTTGGGACAATCACTGGAAGAGAAAGACTGATACTGAATTAATCACGTTTCATGGGGGGGACGGGACCTGTGTCCCGCCCCTCTTTTTTATTAAGACCAAAAGCATCATTACGCCCTTCGCCTTTGCGTTGCAGTTTTTTAAAGCGTACTACACATCCAGAAGGGCATGATTTTTAATAGAGGAACTTCTAAATAGCTGGTTTATATGATTTCAGACGGTTAGTCTGAAGTTATTCAGGAGGAGAGACAAGATGGAACGCTGGTCAATCAATGAATCAGCCAAGGTGTACAACCTTGATAATTGGGGAGCAGACCTTTTTTCAATCAACAAAAAAGGTAATATGTGCGTTCATCCTTCGTCAAACTCAAAAAACGCCATTGACCTTAGGGGACTGGTTGATGATCTGATAAAACGCAAGATAAAACCGCCTATCCTGCTGCGTTTCATGGATGTCTTGCAGGGTCGGATAGCCTCTATCAACCGGGTCTTTCGCAATGCCATTGCAGAAAACTCCTATCCTGCTAAATACCAGACCTTCTATCCTGTAAAGGTAAATCAACAGCGTCAGGTGGTTGAGGCCATAGCAAACTTTGGCAAACGTTACAACATCGGGCTTGAGGTTGGCTCTAAGCCGGAACTTGTAGCAGGCATAGCCATCTCAACCGGAAACAACCTGCCGATAATCTGCAACGGTTACAAGGACTCGGAATATATCGAGACGGTGCTTTATGCCACCAAGATAGGTTACAATATAACGCTTGTTATCGAAAAACTGTTTGAACTGGAAAAGGTGATTGAACTGTCCAGGAATACAGGCATCAAGCCCAATCTCGGGATTCGTGTGAAGCTCTCATCAAAGGGCACCGGCAAGTGGGCTACCTCCGGTGGCGAAGATGCCAAGTTTGGTCTGCGGATGTCAGAGATAATGGCTGCTATCAGGATGCTTGAGGATAACGAAATGCTTGATTGCGTGACATTGCTGCATTCTCATATCGGCAGCCAGGTTACCAAGATAGACAAGATCAAGACATCATTAATCGAAGGTGCAAGGATATATGCCGAGATGCGCAAGCTTGGGGTAAACATACGGTATCTTGATATCGGGGGTGGCTTGGGCGTTGATTACGACGGCTCCAAGTCCAGCTATTTTTCCAGTGTAAACTACACTGTAGAAGAGTACGCCAATGATGTGATCTACCAGGTTAAAAATATCTGTGAAGAGGCCGGTGTTGAATGTCCGGATATAATCTCGGAATCCGGCAGGGCAACAGTAGCCCACTATTCTGTATTGGTAACAAATATCCTTAATACCAACACACAGAGTCTGATGCCTGATTATGAAGCCATTCTGGAGCAGACCGAAAAGCCGGCTCCTACTGTCAAAAAATTGCTGGATATTTACAAAAGCATAGATCGTTATTCTCTTCGTGAAGATTACCATGACACCATACAGTTGATTAACGAGGCGGTAAGCCTTTTTAATCTTGGATATCTTAACTTGCAGGATCGTGCTATTTCTGAATGGCTTTACTCTAAAATAATCAAGAAAATCAACAGTATTGTCGAAAAAATTAAGCCGATTCCTGAAGAGTTGCAAAATTTTCAACTGGCATTGCGTCAGACCTACTTTGCCAATTTTTCGCTGTTCCAGTCCATCCCTGACTCCTGGGCCATAGATCAGTTGTTTCCCATAATGCCGTTGCAACGATTGGGACAACGCCCTGATGTAATCGCTTCAATAGCAGACATAACCTGTGATTCGGACGGTGAAATCACCAGTTTTGTAGGGGAAAACGGCCGCAGCAAATTTTTGCCGATGCATAAAATCAGGAAAGACGAGGAATACTATATCGGATTTTTTCTGATAGGCGCCTACCAGGAGATACTTGGTGATCTTCACAACCTCTTTGGCGATACCAATGCAGTTCATATTACCTTTAACAAAAAAACCGGCTATATCATTGATACAGTCATAAATGGTGACGCAACCTGGGAAACCCTAAAATATGTCCAGTATAAGGGACCTGAAATACTCAAGCATGTTCGTAACAGTCTTGAAAAACAGGTCGCCAGCAAAAAGGTTTCCATTGAAGAGTGCAGCCACTTTATTGAGCTGTTGGACAAGACGCTGCTTGGATATACCTACCTCGGGAATTAAAATTGGCGCTTTAGCGGATGTATATTTTATATGCGATTAAAATCACTTCTTAATTTGTGTATTAGCATCCTGTTAATCATTTCAGGCAGCCTTGCATTTGCCGGTACTCAACTTTGCGTGGGTTATGAAGAAAATCCTCCGATTGCCTTTACTGACAAGACAGGCAAACCAACCGGACTCTC
>DYNH01000018.1:0-3569 GCA_020721175.1 Trichlorobacter lovleyi
TGATCTTCCTGAAATCGCCTTTGCCGGGCGTTCAAATGTCGGGAAATCCTCCCTGATTAACATTCTTGTTGAACGTAAGGCACTGGTGCGTACCAGCTCTACACCTGGCAGAACCCAGTTGATTAACTTCTTTCAGGTAAATGGCGTTCCTTTTTCTATTAATCTGGTTGACCTGCCAGGTTACGGTTACGCCAAGGTGCCGATTGAAGTTAAAAAAAATTGGGGGCCGATGATGGAGCGCTATCTGTCAAGTCGCGAGTCTCTGCGCGGAGTAGTGCTTATATTGGACATCCGCCGCATTCCGTCCGATGATGACTTGCAGATGCTGGACTGGTTGCGTTGCTACAGCCGTCATCCTGTTATTGTGCTTACCAAATGTGACAAGGTGAACAAAAACGAGCTGACCAGACAGACCTGTGCCATTTCATCGGCTCTTCAGATCGACAAATCACTGCTGATTCACTTTTCTGCACTTTCAAAACATGGCCGTGATAAGGTATGGCAGGCGATTCAGGAAACCCTGGAACCGGATTATATATGACATCTAAAGTAATGCCAGACCTGCAGCAGTCCCGCGATTATCGCAAGATTCCGATTCAGAAGGTAGGAGTTAAAAACATCTCTTACCCGATAGTGGTTCAGGACAAGCGAAAGAAAATCCAACATACAGTAGCAACTGTTGATATGTATGTTGATCTGCCCCACCAGTTTAAGGGCACCCATATGAGTCGTTTTGTAGAGATACTCAACAGGCACAGAGAGCAGGTTGCCCTTGACAGGCTGGAAGTAATTCTAAAGGAAATGCAGCAGAAACTGGGTGCCAGGACAGCTCATCTGCGTGTTGAGTTCCCATATTTTATAGACAAGATTGCGCCAGTTTCAAAGGCACGCAGTCTGATGGAATATACCTGTGAATTTGATGCCTGCATGGATGATACGCTGCTGGACTTTGTTCTGGGTGTCAAGGTGCCGGTTACCTCGCTCTGCCCATGCAGCAAAGAGTTGTCGCGCTTTGGCGCCCACAATCAGCGCAGTATAATTAGTGTTAAGGTGCGCTATCGTGATTTCATCTGGATTGAAGACCTTGTGGAGCTGATAGAGCAGTGCGGCAGCAGTCCGTTATATGCGCTCTTAAAACGATCCGACGAAAAATATGTAACCGAGCAGGCATTTGAAAACCCCCGTTTTGTTGAGGATATGGTACGTGAGGCCTATCTGCGCCTGGCGGCTGCAGAAAACATTACATGGTTTTCTGTTGAGGCTGAAAATTTTGAATCAATTCATAATCATTCTGCATATGCAGCAGTGGAATCTGGGCTACCCAAAAAAGGATAAACCTTTGGCAGTTACAGGTGTCAATCTATGATACAGGCATTTACAGTAAGGAGTATTAGCAATGCATAATTACCATTCATCCTTTTTGTCGCTGTTCAACACAAATATGGGATATAGAGCCGGTGAAAGGATACTTGTATTCAGCGACCTGATCCGTCCTGATGAGGAAGTAACAGAATCTGATTCAAACCGCAGGATCCGCCTGCACAAGACCGCACAGGAGCTGGCTGATTTTGCGTCGCAACAGTACGGGGCAACATCTTTTGTTGATTTTCCTTCAACCCAGGCATCTGGTGCAGAACCACCTCTCAATCTCTGGATTGCACTGTTTGGTAAAGAGATTGCAGGGCAGCTTGATTCAGCAGGACTAATGGAACAGTTACTGGCAAAGAATATCAATTCAGCCGGACTGGTAAGGGCGCGGGAGATTGTATCAGCAGGTAAGGATAATGTTGCGGATATCATTATTGCACTGTCAAACAATTCCACCAGTCACACAAACTTCCGTAAACTTGCGTGTCACGCCGGGGCACGTTATGCATCACTGCCACATTTTGATCCGGATATGTTTGGTACTTCCATGACAGTTGACTGGTTTGCTCTGGCTGATCGAACCGCCTGTCTGGTAAAGGCGGTTAACAGGTCTGAGTGGGTTTCTGTCCGATGCCCGAACGGCACCGATATGCATATCTGCAAGCAGGGACGCAGTGCAGAAGGGGACGACGGCCTGCTGACCGCAGATGGTGCCTTTGGCAACCTCCCTGCCGGAGAGGCCTATCTGGCACCGCTGGAAGGTAAGAGTCATGGTGTAATGGTGGTAGAATGGGGCCCCACAGCCAGACTTCAAGCACCACTGACTATAACCGTAGCAGAGGGCAAGGTAGTTCAGATTGACGGTGTTGACCCACTGCGTCAAAGGCTGGAGCGCAAATTCATTGAAAATCCCAACTGCCGTAATCTAGCAGAACTCGGAATAGGCACCAATGACAAGGCAAGCCGCCCGGATAACGTGCTGGAGGCAGAAAAGATTCTGGGAACAATCCATCTGGCACTTGGGGATAACACCGGGTTTGGAGGCAACACATCTGCTCCTTTTCACGAGGATTACGTTTTTTATCAACCTACCTTGACCCTGATTATGCCAGATGGTTCCGAAGAGGTAATTATTGATAACGGACATCTGATGATATGAATTTACAAATGAACTTTTCCGTTTACAGTTGCCTGTTTATACTTTAATAGGGTACAAAGATTGCTGGTAAATGTAAAACCGATGCAGACCGGATAGAGCAAATCGCATCTTTCTGATATTATTTTGTAATTAACAAATCAGCTTGACAAAACAGGGGGGTAGTTATGAAAAACAGGTTGTTATGTGCTATTGTTGTGTTTGTATTTTCACTTGTTTTCAACGGAACTGCATCAGCCGGTGCGATTTTTGACAGTATCCTTAAAAAAGGTGAACTGGTTGTTGGTGTTTCAGGAGATCAGGCACCATTGAATGCGCTGTCAAAAGAAGGTTCTGTGATTGGTCTTGATGCAGATATTGCCAAACTGATTGCAGCTAACCTTAATTTGAAGATCAGGTTTGCCAAAATGCAGTTCTCAGAACTCCTTCCCGCACTCCAGGCAGGTAAAGTGGATATGGTCATATCAGGCATGAGCATGACGCCGGTACGCAATACAAAGGTTCCCTTTGTTGGCCCGTATTTTATCTCTGGCAAAGGGATTCTTCTAAAAATCAAAAATGTTGAGATGCTGAAAAAAGAAGGCATAAACAGTGAAAAATTCAAGATTACAACATTAAAGGGGTCCACCAGTCAGGAAGTTGTAGAAAACGGCGCTCCCAAAGCCAAGCTGATACTGGCAGGCTCATATGATGAAGCGCTTAACTTACTGTATAATGACAAGGTAGATATTCTGATAGCAGATTACCCTTATTGCGCCTACATAGCCAGTCGTTATTCTGAAAAAGAGCTGGCAGTAGGGGATACCAAATTGAGTTTTGAACCTCTTGGTATAGCAGTTCGCGAGGATGCACTTTACATCAATGCTGTGGATAACTTTTTGAAGCTGATTACCGGCACCGGCGAATTGGAACTTATCCGCCAAAAGTGGTTCAGCAACAGGGAATGGTTCAAGCTCTTGCCAAATTAACAGAATACAATGTTGCCCTGTCCACTGTTGTGCCGACCTGATCCGGCAGCCTTTTACCACGGCTTGAACCAGCTTGA
>DYNH01000018.1:3669-8591 GCA_020721175.1 Trichlorobacter lovleyi
TGAAGCCGGATCAGGTAATGTTGGAAGGATGTACCCTGGATCCTCTGGAGGTCTGGTCTGCTGAGCACAGATGTCTGCCAGATAATCCGGAACGGGAACAACAGTATCACAAAAGGACGCAGAATCTGCTCAAGCAGGGATGGGATACAAGTGTCTGCTTCAAGGTTGCTAATCTGCTGGATTACGTCAGCAAGTCAGAGCTGTTTGATCTGATCCTCTGTAATGGGCTGTTGGGAGGCGCGATAATCAACCAACCGTTGCAGATACATCAGGTTATTACGTCTCTGGCAGGGGTTCTGGCTCCTGGTGGTATGCTGCTTGTTGCCGACCGCTTTCACGGCGGCTGGAAGAAAAAGGTGCCGGTAAATACTATTACCGGAAAAATGGAGGAATGCGGATTAAGGCCCAGGCTGGTCGTTGGTACATCAGATATTGTTTCATACAAACCCTTAAACCCATAATAACTGTCAAGCATAAAACGTCTGTTATTTTCGTGGAGGCAACATGTTACGCACTGTAAACTTTATTCTCAGTCTTTTGCTAATCAGTCTGGTAATGCTTCCGGCTGGAGGCATGGCAGCCTCAATGCCAAAGGTCGTAAAGGGGCCTTTTCCTGTCCAGATTTTTGTCAGGGCTGCTGAAACCAACAAGCCTGTTTCCGGAGCACTGGTTGAATTTACTGAAGACCGTGGCAATGCCGCAATTGCTGCGACCATGACTTTGGATTCAGAAGGCGCCGGAACCGTAATGTTACCGGCAGGAAGCTACAGGTATCTGATTAAGGCAGAAGGTTTCGGTGTTTCCCGTAACTGGATATATGTTGATGGGCAGGAGAGAACAGAAGGAAAGGTCTGGCTGAACAAGGCTGCCTCACTTTCCGGGAGACTGGTTGACGGCAATGGGAATCCCCTGGCCGGATTCAGACTGGTGATAGATGACTTGACTGCTGTAACCAGTGATGCCAATGGTCGTTTTAGCTTCAGCAATCTGGATGCCCACGGCCATGATCTGAAACTGGAACAGCCTGAATGGGTATTGGAAAATTCACTTTACCCCCAGATGGCTCCTGGCGAGAACAAGAAGTTGGGGGATTTGACCTTGCGGCGGGCTGCTGCGGTAAATCTTCTGGTTAATCTTAAAGACAAAAACCGGCTTGCCACACCTGCCGGAATTTCAGTCACGGTAAACGGTAAAAATATCTGGCGCAGTGGCAAACTGGATGCCAAAGGCAGATTGCAGATAGGAATGTTGCCCCCTGGGGCCTATACAGCGTCTTTTTCAGATTACCGGATTGAGAACAACGAACAGAAGATTGTACTTAAGGAGGGGGAACAGCAGCAGTCAGTTATGACAGCCATAACCAAACCGCCTTCGCTTGAGATTGAAGAGTATGGCGATGTAATCCTGGCAAACAGGGTCATACCTGTAAGGGCATACAGTTTATGGGTTGGCAGCGCCAGGGCAACCGTATTCCGCATCAAATCTGAAAGCATTATTGATGGCACGGTTGATCTTGCAAGGCCTGAGCAGATCAGCGCCGGGCTGATAAAACCTTACAAGAGCTTTGACGTTAAGCTGGTTCAGGGCAAAAATGATCATCGTCACCGCGCCCGGTTCAGACTTCCGGCGCTTTCACCTGGCGCATACCTGCTGCGTCTTGAGGGGGGCGGCGCAACCGGACAGATTGCCTTTCTGGCAACCAGGCTGGGGCTGGTGGCAAAATCCGCGCCTGACAGCGTACTCATCCAGGCAGTTGACCTGCAAAACGGCAAGCCTCTGACCAATGTAAGGCTTCATGGAAATAACTCCCCCCAGCCGTTTCTGATTAGCAGAAAAGATGGCATAACAATCTGGGACAGGGAAAAACAGGGCAACAGGATTGTTGGACAATATAATGACAGCCTTGCGGTGCTTTCGCTTGCTATGGAGGAAGCTGAAACAGGTACAAGTGAGATCAGGGGGTACATCTATACAGAACGTACTGCCTACCGGGCCGGTCAGACAGTATTCTACAAAGGGGTTATAAGGCAGAATTCCGGTGATGACTATCAGCTTCCCCAGATTAAAAAGATTGTAGTCAAGGTAAGCGATTCAGGTGACAAGACTGTTGCAGAAGAGACGCTTGAAAGCAGTGCCTCCGGTTCTTTCAATGGCAAGTTTACCTTGCCAGCGGTACCTGCGCTGGGAGAATACACTATCATCGCCAGCAACGGCGCTGAAAAGTGGCAGGGCAGTTTTAAGGTTCTGGAATACCGCAAGCCGGAATTTGAGGTCAAACTGAAGTCAACCGGGCAGCACTGGCTGGGCGGGAGTAGTATACCGCTTGCACTCTCGGCCCGTTACTACTTTGGAGCGCCGGTGGCGGGAGCGAAGGTTGTCTGGCGCGTATATGCCAGCTCGCTACATGATAATGATTCACCAGGGGGCGGTTTTGGTGAAGAATCATACCATTTTGGCGGTTACAGTGATTTTATCGGTGAAGGTGAGGCCACCCTTGATTCAAACGGCATTGCCAATATCATCGTTAGCGCCAAAACGCACGATCTGCCGGTCAGCTACACAGTTGAGGCGGATGTGACTGACAGCTCCAATCGTCAGGTTTCTGGCTCAACCTCTTTTAATGTGGTTCCATCTCTATTAAAGGTAAACCTGAAAGGTGAGCAGTATCTGCTAAAGCCAGGACAGGATAGCATTTTTGTCGCCCGTGTCAGTGACTGGCAGGGGAGAACAAAGGCGGATCAGCCTGTTCAACTGACCATTGAACAGCAACAGTATGACAAAAAGAGTCGTGTCTATAACTGGTTGCCACGGAAAACTCTTGAAGGCATTACCGGCAGTGATGGCGCTGTCCGGTTTAGTTACCGTTTTCCAGGCTCCGGCTACTGGCGGCTGCGGGCCATAGCAGTTGATGAAGGAAAACGTCCCGGTTTCGATGAAACCTGGACCTGGGTCTGGCAAGAGGGTAGCAATTGGGCTGGAAGTTATCGTGAACTGGAGGCCGAGTTTGATAAAAAGAGCTATAGACCTGGAGAAACTGCGCGCCTGATCCTGCGGGCTCCAGCAGTTGGTGGCAGTCTGTTTTTAACCCTTGAGGGGCGTCGGGTTCACCAAAGTCGCATAATTCCAATTACCTCTGCTGTTCAGGTGGTTGAGATTCCGGTAACTGCAGAGCTGGCACCCAATATTTATATATCTGCCATTACAGTGTATGGCGGACGTTTTTATCAACAGGAAGGGCTACTTAAGGTTGATAGTCAGCCAGGCAAACTTGAACTGGAGGTAAAACCGGAGCGTCCGGTCTATGCACCTGGTGAAACAGCCCGCATTCAGATCAAATCCAGCGTTGATGGCAGACCTTCCCCTGCCGAGCTTTCCCTTGCACTGGTTGATGAGGCGATCTTTGCCGTCGCACCCGAGACACGTGAAGATATCTATTATTTTTTCAGGGGCAAACGGGATCACCTGGTACGTACAATCCATTCATTTCCACGTCTGTATCTTGGTGGTGCGTCAAAGGACCTGGCCAGACTGGGCGGTAATGATGACCTGAAAGGTATTGCTGTAAGAAAGGTATTCAAGGATACCGCTGCCTGGTTCCCGATACTTGCTGTTAACAACAACGGCACAATCACAGCCGAAGCTGTTTTACCGGACAACCTGACCACCTGGCGGGCCACTGCTGTGGGGCATACTCTGAATCAGCAGTTTGGCAGTGCAACTTCCTCATTTATCAGCCGTCTGCCGTTTATGGCTAGGCTGGCACCCCCAAGATTTATGGTTGCTGGCGATCAGTTGATGATACCTGGCCTTCTAAATGACGCTAGCGGCAAGGAGCAGCAGATAAGAGGGATGTTTGAATCGAACGGCCTGACCCTTTTGAGTGAGACCGTGTTTAGCGGAACTGTGCCTGCCAATGGTTCCCTTGTCAGGGATATTGCTGTTGAGGCCAAGCAGGCTGGAAAAGCGACCCTGCGATTATCTGCATCAGGAACTGAAGGACAAGATGCACTGGAACTTACCCTGCCGGTACTTCCGCTGGCCCTGCAAAGGGAACAGACCGGTGGCGTTACTCTAACGTCTTCTACTCAGAGGGACACGATCCACACCCTGCCTGCTGATGCACTGGCCGACAGCGGAACTATTACAGCGCTGTTTTCACCAACCGTTGCTGATAGCCTGGCCCCTGCGCTGGAAAAACTGATCAGTTATCCGTTTGGCTGTGTTGAGCAGACTGTCTCCCGCTTTGTGCCGGCTGTCTATGCAGAAAAATTACTTGATGAAAAGAGGCAATGGCTGTCTGCGGAACTAAAGAGCAAGCTGTCTGATATCCTGGCACAGGGGGTGAAATTGTTGACGGATTATCAGCATGAGGATGGCAGTTGGGGCTGGTGGAAAAATAGCCCGGGCAGACCGGAGTTGACAGCCCTGGTAATGCAGGGGCTTGCAACAGCCAGACGTGCCGGGGTAACAGTGGATGAACAGGTAATCAGACAGGGTAAAAAGGCGTTGGAAGCGCAAATTTCCAATGCAACCCCTGAACAGGCGGCAATACTGTACCGCGCCCTGACTGCCAACGGTGGCAGGCATATCGCAACAGAAAAACTGCTTAACGCCAATCATAAAAGATTATCTCCTGAATATAGAATTGCAATTGCCGAGTCTCTTGAAAATCTTGGCCGCAGGGAACATGCAGTAAAACTGCTGAAGGGACTTGAGCCATTATTACAACGCGATGCCTCATCAGCCTGGCTGCCTGGTAATAATGATAACTGGCACTTTGGAAGTTCATCTGTTGAGCTGACCGCTGCCCTGCTTTCAGCGGCAAGCCGGATCATGCCGGATGACCCCAATAATCCGGAGCTGGCCCGATACCTGGCAAGACATCAGAACGGAGGCTGGTGGCGCACCACTACAGCAACAGC
>DYNH01000018.1:8691-20077 GCA_020721175.1 Trichlorobacter lovleyi
CTTGAGTATCTGATTCTGGAAGACCATTTGCCTGCCGGTTTTGAGGTCAGGCAGACTGACCGTGACCCTCGTTACACAGGTGAGGCCACCTACAGTGGCTGGTATGAGCATAAGGAACGTCGCGACTCCACCATGGCGTGGTTTATGAGTTATCTGCCTGAAGGCAGCCATGAATTCCGGTTTGTAATCTATCCGGAGCTTAAGGGGCGTGTTACTGCACTGCCAGGGGCAATCTGGCCAATGTACAGCCCGGAGCTGCGTAGTGAAAGTGAATCGTGGCAGGTGGAAATCCGCTAGGGTATCTGACAATACCAACAGATACGTAAATATACTTTGCATGGGGGTAAAACAGGTATTTATGTCAGCAGGGCGACAGTACGGCTTCATTGTGCTTAGCCCTTGCTGGCACAAAGATCAAAGGCGGGCAAGATGCCCAACCTCCTGAGTATGTTGATTTAATCAGCGTTTGTCATGCTCGTTTTATTAAAAGAGAAGTAATCCTGCATAATAGCATGCAGCATGTTCTCCAGCTCTATCTCGTTGTATTGGGCAATATTTTCATAGACTGACTTTGCCTCCCTTGTAAAAACATCAAAAATTTCCGGATCAAAATGGCTACCCACATCATTGCGCATTATCTTCAACGCATATTCAACAGAGTAGGGCTCTTTGTATGGCCGTTTTGAAGTCAGTGCGTCAAAAACATCGGCTATTGCGAATATTCTGGCATTAAGCGGAATCTGATCCGATTTCAGTCCATCCGGATAACCGCTGCCGTTATATTTTTCATGGTGATGCAACACAACATCAAATGCATCACTCAACCAGCTATAGGCCTTGATTATCTCGCTGCCGTGCAGTACGTGGGTCTTGATGATCTCGTACTCACGGTCATCAAGTCCACCAGGCTTCAGAAGTATGTTATCACTTATTGCTATCTTTCCGATGTCATGCAGAAAGGCCCCTTTTATAAGACTGCGAAGGGCAGAATCTGATATTCCCAACGCCTTAGCAATAGATATCGAATAGATACTGACCCGATAGTTGTGAGCACTTGTATCGCTGTCACGTTTCGCAATAGCACTTCCCAATACCTCAAGCATGCCGATATTTGCATTCATAAGACTTCTGGAAAGCAGTTCAAGTTCTCTGTTCTTTTCCTTAAGCTCGTTCAGCAATCTCTCAAGACGTTGCTGTTTGGCTTCAATGTTAACAATCATCATGCCAAACGATTCTGCCAGATTAGTAATCTCGGCCGGATAGACACCATTTTTGGTAAGTTCAAAGATGGTTTCAACCTGCTTTGAATTGCCAAGCGAGACATCGTTCATAATCTGGATTAGCTTTATCAGTAGTTTTTCAGTATCGGCTTGAAGCATGGATGACTCTTTCTTTGTAAAAATCTGCAAACAGGACACGTTTTACAGGGGGCTGTTCATTGTCCGTAACCTTCAGTGCTAACTGATTCAAGCACCCCATTGCGAAAGGTAAGAATATGAACCAGCCGGTGTGTACCTTCGTTGTAAACCCATTCTTCGATATTATTCAGGATGGTAGCTCCTTGTTGACCAGCTTCTGATTGCATCCTGGAAGATTTGCCAGTAGGGGGATCACATTTTGTGGCGACAATTACCAGACGGTCACCTGTTGAAACAATATTGCCGTTTGGACAACGGAAGTTATCAGAAAAGGCTGAAGTTGACAAAATCAATACAGATGCGAGAGCGAATACAATTTCTTTTTTCATTATGAGCTCCTTTATATTTGATTCCTTTGTGTAGGGCAAGGCATGCCCTGCCCCTACATGTCCACCTTTGATCTTTATGGCAACAGGAGCGAAGTACTAATGACTCATATACAAAGTACAGCTCGCAGTAACTGCGTTCCCACGCAGCGCGTGGGAACGAAACCACAAAGAGTTCATAAGGTTAACCATGATAATTTTAACTGAATAATATCATGGCTTATCAAAACAGTACAGCAAAGCCTTTTAAACATATCTTCTCCCTTGCCCCTTTGACAGACTGAAACTGTACGGCATAATTCTGCAAAATATTGATATTCCGTTCATGGTGAGTTTTGAATGAAGAACAGTTGTGCATTAATGAAAAATTGACGAGGCATCAGTTCAAGTTATGATATTGTAATAACGTTATTGCAAGTTATAGCTATAACTATTGACACCTAAAAAAAATTTATATATTGTTCATTTCCGGTTTAGATAAATAGGGTTAGAAACAATAACCTTGAATCCAGATATGTTACAGAAAGATAATGGCGACGTAGCCAAGTGGTAAGGCAGAGGTCTGCAAAACCTTTATTCAGCGGTTCAAATCCGCTCGTCGCCTCCATAAAAGACAGCGGGTCAGCTAGTTAGCTAACCCGCTGTTGTTTTTTAAAGTCGTAGTCCCAACAAGCAAGTCCTCTTCAGCTTGCCTCTTTTATGCCCAATCCCGACCATGTCGCAACTGTCCAAAAAGAATATTATATACTGCAAAAGGTTAAAAATTGAGCTAATCGTAGTTTGGGTTAGGCGTGTGCATGACGTAAACCGACATGACAATGCTCAAGGGAGGAAAAGGTGCGGGTTACGCGATGAAACTGCTAACCCTACCTACAACGTCAACGAAAGCCGCAATTTCATGCCGTTTGCAGTATAGTATTTTATACATCCTAGTACCCTGTAACGTTATTTATTTCGTGTAGTAGGCCGGTTCAAGCGCAGCTTTTATTTTCTGTAAAAGGTTTGATGTCCCTCAAAAATGTAAAAACCTTGTTTTCAGGCTAAGTCCGACATACTGCCCAGGCAGCAATACTCTTCTTTTGAATCAGCAATCAACGCACTTGGAATTCATATATTTTCGAGTTTGTTTAAAGATATGTCGTTAAATAAAATCCGAATATGACCTTGACAAACATAAGGTCGTTGATTACCTTGATTAGAGCTAGCACTCATATTGTGTGAGTGCTAATTATAAATTTTAAACATAGTAATATCTGAGAGTTGAAGCCCTTATCAATCTGTTTTGAAGATGTTTTTAGTTATCCTTTAAATTTTTGTTGATACAAGTCACAAATTACAGATGGGATTATATGGGGATGACAGGCAGAACTTGTAAATCTATAGATTGCTCAGATATGGTCAATAACCATTCTGAAGGTCTGTTATGGTTGATCTGACACTGTCACAGAGAAGCAGGCAGATTCTGGAGGCGATTGTAGAGGACTACATTCTAACTGCCGAACCAGTTGGAAGCAGTACGGTTGCACGCAAACATTCTATGTCGCTTTCTTCTGCAACAGTACGCAATGTTATGGCAAGTCTTGAAGAACTGGGACTTCTTGCCTCTCCACATACGTCAGCCGGACGTATTCCGACAGACAAGGGGTTTCGGTTCTATGTAGATTCTCTGGTGGGGCTGCGAAACATCACCTATTCGGAAAAAAAAGAGATACTTAAGCGATGTCGTGAAACAGAAGGCAATTTGACAGATCTTTTGAGGGAGGCCAGCAGCACCTTATCAATCCTTTCAAATTATACAGGAATAGTAGTAGCCCCCAGATTTGCTACAGGCGTATTCCGGCATATCGAATTTATCAAACTGGGCACTCATCGTGTTCTGGCTATCTTGGTCACCTGCAATGGTTCAGTTCAAAACCGGATTATTGATTATGAACAGGAACTTAATCAAGAAGATATGGTAAGGATGTCAAATTATCTCAACGAGCTACTTGAAGGACTTACTATCAGTCAGGTGCGGGAAAAAATATTGTCCGAGATGGCATTGGAAAAAAATCGCTACGATGAGTTACTGGCAAAGGCGTTAACCCTGTCCAGAAAAGCATTACCAGATGAACAGGATGAAATATATATAGCTGGCCAATCTAGGATATTTGAACAACCGGAATTTAGTGATGTTAGTAAAATGCGAGAAATATTTAAGGCCTTTGAAGAAAAAAGGCGTCTGGTGCAACTGTTGACAAACTGTATGCAGGCTCAGGGAGTGCAGATATTTATAGGCTCTGAGACGCCTTTAGAAGAGATGTCAGGCATGAGTCTGATTACTTCAACGTATATGACAGGAACAAGCACAATAGGCTTAATGGGGGTTATCGGCCCTATCAGGATGGGGTACTCATCTGTAATCCCGATTGTTGATTATACGGCTCAACTGGTCAGCCGTCTGCTTACAAAAAATAAATAGTGCCAGCATTGAGATAACGAGCTGAGAGGACAGAAGTTATGACTACGGAAAAACAGGAAAACCAAGAAGAACAAAATCAGGCATCAGATTCTATAGAAATATCATCTGAAGAGCGGATCGCTCAGCTTGAAAGACTCTTGACAGAAAAGGAACAGGAAGCAAAAGAAAACTGGGACAAGCTGCTTCGCGAGCGTGCTGATCTGGAAAACTATCGCAAACGGGTTTCCCGTGAAAAGGAAGAGCTGCTCAGTTACGGAACCAAATCATTAATAGAAGAGATACTTCCTGTTGTAGATAACCTTGAGCGCGCCCTGGAACATGCAACCGAAGAGGGGTTACCGGCACTGATTGAGGGCGTAAAAATGACGCACGCAATATTGTTGAATTCCCTTAAGAAGTTTGGTGTGTGTGCTGTTGAAAGTAACTGTGGAACCCTTTTTGATCCCGCTTATCATCAGGCAATGTCACAGGTTGAAACAGCAGAACATCCGGGCAATACGATTGTAAAGGAATTCCAAAAGGGGTATATGCTTAAAGAACGGCTAATCAGGCCTGCAATGGTCTCGGTAGCAAAAAACTCTTAAATTTTTTACCCCCCTTGTTTTTTGATAGTTAGTCACAATATTAGTAATATAAGACTTTTTATGGAAGGAGAGAAAGAAAATGAGTAAAGTTATCGGTATTGACTTAGGAACCACTAATTCATGTGTCTCAATAATGGAGGGTGGAGAACCAATTGTAATAGCCAATTCTGAAGGAAGTCGTACTACACCTTCAATGGTGGCTTTCACTGAGGCTGGTGAGCGGATAGTAGGGCAGCAGGCAAAGCGGCAGGCCGTGACAAATCCGGAGAACACCCTGTTTGCCATCAAACGTCTGATTGGCCGTAAATTTGACACTGAAGCGGTCAAAAGGGATATCGCAATTTCTCCGTTCAAGATTGTAAAGGCAGATAACGGCGATGCATGGGTTGATGTAAGGGGCAAGAAATATTCGCCACCCGAGATATCAGCCATCATTCTTCAAAAAATGAAAAAAACAGCAGAAGACTACCTCGGCGAGACTGTTACTGATGCCGTTGTAACTGTGCCTGCATATTTTGATGACTCACAGCGCCAGGCCACAAAGGATGCCGGCAAAATTTCCGGGTTGAATGTACTTCGTATTATAAATGAGCCTACTGCTGCGGCCCTGGCATATGGTCTGGATAAAAAGAAAGATGAAAAGATTGCCGTGTTTGACCTAGGTGGAGGTACCTTTGATGTCTCCGTTCTTGAATTGGGTGATGGAGTTTTTGAAGTAAAGTCCACAAACGGCGATACTTTTCTGGGTGGTGAAGATTTTGACCAAAAGGTAATTGACTGGATCGCAGACGAGTTCAAGAAGGATCAGGGGATTGATCTTCGTGGAGACAAGATGGCGCTGCAACGTCTTAAAGAAGCTGCAGAAAAAGCCAAGTGCGAGTTATCAGGTTCCATGGAGACCGACATCAACCTTCCCTTTATCACCGCTGATGCCAGTGGCCCCAAGCATTTGAACCTTAAACTTACCCGCTCCAAGCTTGAATCTCTTTGCGATGATCTTTTGCAGAAGCTGGAAACCCCATGCCGTATTGCCATGAAAGATGCTGGCCTCTCTGCTTCAGAAATTGACGAAGTTATACTGGTTGGTGGTATGACAAGAATGCCTGCTGTTGTACAGCGTGTACAGCAAATTTTTGGTAAAACCCCCAATAAAGGTGTCAACCCAGATGAAGTTGTGGCCATTGGAGCAGCTATCCAGGGTGGCGTATTGAAGGGTGATGTTAAGGATGTGCTATTGCTTGATGTCACACCTCTTTCCCTGGGCATTGAGACGCTGGGTGGAGTAATGACCAGGCTGATAGAAAAAAATACGACTATCCCATGCCGCAAGTCACAGACTTTTTCTACTGCTGCTGACAACCAGCCGGCAGTATCAATTCATGTTCTGCAGGGAGAACGTGAAATGGCCCGTGACAACAAAACTCTGGGAAATTTTGAACTGACAGGCATTCCACCTGCACCGCGTGGAGTTCCTCAAATAGATGTAACCTTTGACATTGACGCCAACGGAATAGTGCATGTTTCCGCAAAAGATCTCGGCACTGGCAAGGAACAATCAATCAGGATTACTGCATCTTCAGGGCTGTCAAAAGATGAAATTGATAAAATGGTCAAGGATGCTGAGGCACATTCCGCTGAAGACAAGAAAAAACGTGAAACAATAGAGGCTCGTAACCAGGCTGACTCATTGATTTATAGTACTGAAAAGTCATTGAAGGAAGTTGGTGACAAGGTGGATGCAGTTGATAAGGGTAATATAGAAAACAAGATTGCTGATCTGAAGAAGGTTATGGAAAGCGAAAACGCAGAAGCAATCAAAAAGGCCTCTGATGAATTGGCCCAGGCTGCACATAAACTGGCAGAGATCATCTATTCGCAAGCCCAGCAGTCTGGTGGTAACGAAACACCAGGCACCGAAGCTGGCGGGCAGCAGGATTCTGGAGCCAAGGACAAGGATGACAAGGTGGTAGATGCAGATTTTGAGGAAGTTAAGAAATAATCAAAATTGTGTTATCTGTCTGAAAGAGGAATGACAGTAGGGGCGGGTTTTAAACTCGCCCCTATATCTGTATTTTATTGATAAGGGACACATAGCGTGGCAAACAGCGAAAAACGAGATTATTATGAGGTTCTTGGTGTCCACAAGAATGCCTCTGAAACAGAGATAAAAAAGGCTTTCCGCAAGCTGGCCATCCAGTTTCATCCTGATAAAAACCAGGGCAACAATGAAGCTGAAGAAAAGTTTAAAGAGGCAACTGAGGCCTACGAGATACTTTCTGATGCACAGAAGCGTGCCCAGTATGATCAGTTCGGACATGCCGGTGTTTCCGGGGCTGGCGGCTTCTCTGGTGGCGGTTTTAGCGGCTTCGGAGCAGGCAGTCCTTTTGGTGATATCTTTAGCGATATTTTCGGGGATATCTTTGGCGGCGGTGGCGGCGGAACTCGCCGCAGTCATGGACGTCGTGGAGATGACCTGCTTTACAACCTGGAAATATCATTTGAAGAAGCGGCCTTTGGTTGTGAAAAAAAGATAGATGTTCCATATGCCAAGCGCTGTGAGAGTTGTAATGGTTCAGGCGCAAGGCCCGGAACTGAACCTAAAATATGTCCTACTTGTCGTGGTGCTGGCCAGGTACGCTATCAGCAGGGGTTTTTCAGTGTCAGCAAGACCTGTGGCCAATGTAATGGTGAAGGCAAGGTTGTTGATGATCCTTGCCCTGATTGCCGTGGCAGGGGAAGTGTCAAGGACACCAAAGTGCTTTCTGTAAAGGTACCTGGAGGCGTTGAAACAGGTTCCAGGCTAAAACTAACCAATGAGGGCGGCCAGGGAGTCAAAGGTGGCCCCAATGGGGATCTATATGTGGCTATTGCAGTTAAGGAACACCCGCTTTTTCAACGTGAAGACGATAATGTAGTCTGTGAAATACCTATAAGTTTTGCGCAAGCTGCTCTTGGTTGTGAACTGGAGGTTCCTACCCTTGACGGCAAGGTCTCTATGAAAATTCCCGACGGAACGCAATCTGGCAAGATGTATCGTCTGCGTGGCAAGGGTATACCTTCCCTGCAGGGGTATGGCCGTGGCGATCAACTGGTGATAGTAAAAGTAGAAACACCCACCAATTTGAACCGGCGTCAGAAAGAACTGCTAGAAGAGTTTGCCAAGATAAGCGGTGAGGACGCCCATCCAATGAAAAAGGGCTTTCTGAATAAAGTAATGGATTTTTTAAGCTGAATTCCTAAGCTATTTATATTCAAAAGATACAAATGTAAAGCTTGGTAGTTAAGCTAATTGTAGGTTGGGTTAGGCGGGTGTATGCCGTAACCCGACCTGCAGCGTCAATTAAAAACGCAATTTCATGCTGTTAGCAGTATAGTTCTGCCCGGTATTGCAGATGAAATTTCAACGTATCTAGTTTAAAAATTGGGGGCAGTATGGACAAACAAGGTATGGTAGATAAAACAGTAGAGGCACTACGTCCATTTGAGACACAAAACCTGATGACCACCATACAAAATTTGACGCTGCAGCAGATATTTTCTAATTGGATATTTTTATTGATAACAGTTGCGATCCTTTTTCTGGGTGTCTATAAAAAGTCTAAAACCATACTGCTTACTATCTTTTTTCTTTTGGCCCTGATTGTAATGGCAAAGTTTGCACTGCCGCCACCTGGCCAGGAATTAAATATAAAATCACTTCTTCCGTTTGTGGGTTTTGGAATTGGAGTTGGTGGTGTTATAGTGTATTTTTTGTTCATCAAGGACTAGTACGCTGTAAAGCCGAAACGTTCGGACAATTTAGGCCGGATGAAGCAAAACGCATCCAACAAAACCTTTAATCTTAGAGCAGGTTCCGCTGCGCTTGAACCGGCCTGGATGGGGGGTGTAAAAAATAGTATTACGAAGTAGATAAACGAAATTAATCGGGATCAGGTAAGATATGAAGATTGAAAAACGTGATTGGTTCTTTATTGGCCTGGTGGCTGTTATCCTCGCTATTTTTATAGCCATTTCAGGTGAAGAAAAGACCAAGCCGGTTCCAAATAACGCAACTCATAAATCAGTCTATGAAGCAGCATACAAGAACGCCCCAGGTCCGGATGCGTCTCTTTTTAAAAAAACGTTCTTCAAGCCATCAAAAAAAGATGCTGAAAAACTATGTGAGCCTTGTCATAACGCTAAAGGTATAATCTTGCCTCCCAACCATCCGCCAAAACATCGCTGTCTGTTCTGTCACAAGCTGTTAAATTAACTTCAGTACAGCTCATATTTAAGCAGGCGGCATTCCAGAGGCCCATTAAAAAGTACATAACGTCTTGATGGTTTTAGCCCTATCAGTTTGGCCAGTTCCAGATCCCCTGCAAGCAGATAGGCTGTCCAGCCTTTAAATCTTCTTTTAAATATCTCCCCTATCTTGCGGTAAAGCGGTTTTAACGTTTCTTGTTCGCCCATCCTTACACCATATGGAGGATTTAGCACCAGCATTCCATGACCGTTACAAGGCTCCACTTCTTCAAACAGCTTGAGGTCAAAGGCAGCCAAAAATTCAAGCCCAGCGCGACGGGAGTTCTCACGACATGCTATTACAGACCGTGGGTCTTTATCATAGCCCAGCACCGGAACTGTAAGGCAATTCAAGGCCAGAGCCTGTTCCTCTCCCAGTACCTTTTCCCAAAGAGAATGGTCAAAATTCCTCCAGCGCATCAGGCCAAACCTACGACCTTTTCCAGGAGGCTGTTTGACTGCCATTGATACACCCTCCAGAATTAGTGTTCCGGAACCGCACATCGGATCTATCAGAGGAACTGTACCATCCCACCCTGTGTGCATCATTATGGCAGCAGCAAGTGTCTCGCGTAACGGTGCATTGTTATGATCCAACCTCCAACCACGGCGATCCAGAGGTTCACCGCTTGCATCCAGTGAAACTGTTGCATGATTTTTTGCAATATGCAGATTAACTCGCAGGTCTGGTGATTTTTTATCAATATTGGGGCGACTGCCAGTCTTCTCCCTTAGCATATCAATAATTGCATCCTTTGATTTAAGTGCTGCAAAGTGGGAATGCGTAATATTGGAATCGCGCAGAGTGCAATCCACAGCCAGCGTCATGTCAGATGTCAACATTTCGTTCCACGGTAATATTCTGATTGCGTCATAAAGTTCCTGAGGAGATTTGCAATCAAATTGTGCAAGTTGAAGCAATACCCTGCTGGCCGTTCGCAATTGGAGCAGACTCCGGTAGAGTGTTGCCAGATTGCCTGTAAAACTCACCCCTCCCCGACCAGCTTTTATGTTGTTCGCACCAATCTTTAAAAGCTCCATTGAAGTCAACTCTTCTACGCCAAGTGGTACCGTTGCAAACAGTGACAAGTCTTTTTTGTCATCCTGGAAACCGGTTAATCTGTGAACTGATGTGTTAATCTTATCCGTCATTTCGCAATCCTTTTATTCCAGGCATCCTGAACCTGATGACGAGTTGATTCAATATCTCCGCTGTTGTCAATCACCACTACTCCATATTGCTCTTTTTCTTCAAGTGGCATCTGTGCGGATATGATCTGTTTAGTATGTTCAATATCGCATTTATCGCGCTCTATCAGGCGTTTTAGCTGTACATCAGCCATCGCTGTTACCACCCATATCTCGTCAACTCTGTCTGTGGCACCTGCCTCAATCAAAAGCGGAGCCATATATACAGCAGCAGGGGCTCCTGACTGACGTGCCATTTCCAGTCTGTTTATTGCAAGTTGCTTGATACAAGGATGGATGATTGACTCAAGTTGCTTGAGCTTTTCAGGATTAGCAAAGACGTGTTTACGTAATTTACTTCGATCAAGGGTGCCATCAGGCAATAACAATCCGGTTCCGAATAGTTCTACCAACTGTTGCAAAGCAGGATATCCGGGTGTAACAGCCTCTCGAGCAAGCTGATCAGCATCAATCACAATGGCGCCCATTTCCATAAGGAACCTGGCTACTGTTGATTTTCCGGTAGCAATTCCACCTGTAAGTCCGATTGTTTTCATCTGACAATAATAACAAAGCATAAATAGAATTAACAGATTTTTCGCTTGAGTTGCTGTTACTGTTAGTGTAAAAAAATTAGTTAATGGGCGGTTAGCTCAGTTGGATAGAGCGTTGGCCTCCGAAGCCAAAGGTCGCTGGTTCGAATCCAGTATCGCCCGCCAAAGAATTCAGCCACTTACGCAACTGTTCGTAGGTGGCTATTTTCTTTTTGTGCTAAAATTGTGACTGTGTTACCACGCTGTCGCGTGGGAACGAGCTAAGATGGTAGTAGTCCCTAAGCCGGCATAGCCGGAACCAAAAAGGATTGATATAATGTTGGCATGATCTCAGGCAAAGGAGGATACGATAATGCATGAATCTATCATCTCCCGTTATAATGATCGTTTGTCAGGTGTCCTGTCTTGCTATGATCGCATCATCATTACCGGCACAATTCCTGGCGCCTGCTATGCCGCTGGAATGACCAGTTTTCTTTATATGCATAAGACGAGCATTACACGGCAACTATTGCGGTTGCGAAAACTTGGAATCATCAAAAAGATATCCGGAACCTATCGTTACTATCTG